>JAICMB010000120.1 GCA_025929455.1 Bryobacteraceae bacterium
AGCAATCCCGAGTTGGGGCACCGTTTGCGCGGACTTGCCGGTCTCGGCGATCGCATGGATGCCGTTCACTACAACGGCGCAAATAAAAAGGGCGCCATCATTGAGTTCCGCGCCCGCCAGGCCTCGCTCGACTACAAGCTGTGGCCCGACTACGCCTTCCGCATGCACCGCTTCTTCACGGATATCAACGAAGGCGACCGCCACGGCGTCATCGACCTCGAAGCCGCCGCCCTCGCTTGACCATGGGGCAGACGTCCACGCCTGCGGCGGCTCTCGAAACCGGCCTCGCGCGGCAATTTTTCAATCGTGGTGCTCTAGGCTGCGCCGCTTACTTCACGTTGTAACTGAACGCGAACTGCAGCCTCACCTGGTTCCCCTTATACTCGCGCGGCAGCGGCGGCAGCGGCACTGACGCGCTAATCCCCGCCACCGCCGCGCGGTCCAGCGCCTCCGTCCCCGACGGCGTTGCGATCACCAGCTTCGGCACCCCGCCGTCGCGATCTACCGCAAACTGCAGCAGCACGCGCCCGCGCCGCCCTAGCCGCGCGCTCTCCGGGATCACCGCCAGCCAGTTGCGCCGCACCAGCGCGAGCACACGAATCAGATACGGCTTGAAATCTACACCATGTGGATCGCTCAACAGTTCGAGCGAGCTGTGCACCTGCCCCGGCGTGGGGTTCTGATGCAGCAGCTCAGAGATCGACGGCGTCTGATCGAGATCGCCCACTACCACGCCGCCCTGTCCGCCGCCGCGCTCCACTTCCTTCACGGCATCTTCGACCGTGCCGCGCGGCTGCGTGATACGCGCGGCGAGCGGGGCGTGCGGCGCCGTTCCGTACTGCCCCGGCGTCTCAAACGCCAGCCGCGGTTTCTGCTCGCTCTGCTGCCGTGGAGGTGGAGCTTCGGGCGTACCAGCCGCCGGCAATTGAATCGCAGGCGCGGCAGCCGTCTCGATGCGCGGCGGCTCCGGAACCTTCTGTGCCGTCAAGTCCCGCCCCGGACCGCGCGGCGCCGGCGGCGCTTTGAACGTGCGCGGCGCGGCTGTCGACGGCGTCACTTGCGGCTTCGCCAGCAGGCTTTCCACGTTGACTTCCTTGGCCGGTTTGCTGCGGTTGGGTTCTCGTTGCGTGAGCTCGCGCGGCGGCGCCACCAGCCGTACAGCTTTTCGTAAATCGGGCTCATCCGAGCGCGGCTCATGATAAACCGGGGCGGGCAATTGCGCGACGCCGATCAGAATAATGACCAGCGCGATGTGTACAATGACTGAGCCGCTGCCGGCCCGCAGAAATGTGCGTGAGTCGGCACGGTCCCAGCCGGGGAGCAGGTTGGGCGGCGCCACGGCCGGCGGACCCACCTCGGGCGTCTTTTCAACAGCCAATCGCGCTGGCATTTTCACCGATCGGTCCTACCAAGCCAACGGCCGGTCGCTGTAAAGACGTTCGTGAATTGCCGGAAGTTGCCGCCCGGCTAAGCGCTATTCCGCCGCCGGAGATTCCAAACGTCGCGAGGCTAACTGCGCCGCTACAAGTGCCGTGTGTTCTTCAATTTTAGCAAGGATGTCGAGCGCGGTCTCTAGCGCGCGCAGGCCGTCTTCGCCGCTCACCAGCGGCCGGCTGCGCTCGCGCACCGTCGTCAAAAATGCCTCCACTTCCAGCTTCAGCGGCTCGCCTTTGGTGACCGGCAGCACCTGAAAATCAATCTGGTGCCCGTCTTTTACCGCGAACGAAATAGCTTCCTGTTTCGAATAATCGAGCGAAATATATTGGTGCGGCTGAAATAGCCGTAATTTTCGCACGCGTTCGGTCGAAACGCGGCTCGCTGTCAGATTGGCGATGCAGCCGGTTGCGAACGCCAGCCGCGCGTTCGCGATATCGACCTTCTCGGACAAGATCGAAATGCCCGCCGCGCGCACCTCCGCGGGCGCTTCGCCCACCAGGTCGAGAACTATATCGAGGTCGTGGATCATCAAATCGAGCACCACGTCCACGTCCAGGCTGCGTGGCGAAAACAGGCTCAGGCGGTGTACTTCGAAAAACAGCGGAACGCTTGTGATGCGCCGCAGCGCCGCGATCGCGGGATTGAATCGCTCCAGATGCCCGACCTGCAGAATGCGCCCGCGCCGCGCCGCCGTATCGATCAGCGCGCGTGCCGATACCGTGTCGTGCGCCAGCGGCTTCTCGATCAGCACATCGACCCCGGTGTCCAGCAACTCGCAGCCTACCGCCGCATGCGCGCTGGTCGGAACCGCGACGATGGCCGCGTCCACATTCGCCGCGAGCGCCGCCGGCGAGTCATAAGCCGGACATCCAAACTGCGCCGCCGCCGCTTCCGCGCGCTCGCGATCGGTATCAACGATACCGGCTAGCTGTGCGTTCTCGCACTCCGATAATACGCGCAGGTGATTGCGCCCAAACGCACCCGCACCCACCACACCTACTCGAAGCGGAGTCAACGTTCAGAGTATCTCAGTAGGACAGCCAGTCTTCGCTGGCTGTGAAGCGTAGGCAGTCTTGCTGCCTACGTTCGTCCGCCACCCTCAAGTGCAGAAAACCCCACCCACACCTCCAACCCGCCGCAAGCCTCCCCACGCACGCCCAGCGTGTCCACACGCGCGCCCCCTGTTAGCATGAGACCTTATGGTCCTCTCCGACGTGGATATCCGGCGCTATATCGCCGCCGGCAAAATCCGCATCACGCCCGAACTCGCGCCCGACCAGTTCGGGAGTTGCTCCGTCGACTTCCGCCTCGGCCCCGAATTCAACGTCTTCGAACACAGCCGCAACGCCTACATCGATCTGCGCGAGCGCCGCGGCATCGAGGACCTCATGAAAGCCGTCATCGTCCCGCCCGGCGAGCCGTTCATCCTGCAGCCACGCGAGTTCGTCCTCGCCATCACCGAAGAACGCCTCGAGCTCGATGACGACGTGCTCGGCCGCCTCGAAGGCCGCTCCAGCCTCGGCCGCATCGGCATCATCGTGCACGGTACCGCGGGCCTGTTCGATCCCGGCTGGGCCGGCAAAGCGACGCTCGAGCTGAGCAATCTCGGCCGCATGCCCGTCGCGCTCTATCCCGGCATGCGCGTCTGCTCGTTCACGTTCGAACAGCTCTCCACGCCGTCGTCGATGCCGTACCGGAAAAAGGCGAATAATAAATACGCCGGCCAGGACCGCCCGCTCGCCAGCCGGCTCGTCGGCGAACTCGACCGATAATCTCCGCGAGGTAAGCATGGCAACCGTTACCGCTCCGCAGACCCGTTCCAAAGGCGGCGCGTTTCTCATCGAGGACACGCCCGCCGGTCAGGTCTTCACTCCCGAAGACTTCACGTCCGAACACCACGCCATCGCGCGCACAACCGAAGAATTTTGGTCGCGGGAAGTCGCCCCCAACGTCGAGCGCATCCAGCATCACGATTCCGGCATAGCCGTCTACGTCCTGCGCAAATCCGCGGAGCTCGGCCTCACCGCCGTCGTCATCCCCGAAAAATTCGGCGGCATGGAAATGGACCTTACCTCCGCCATGATCGTCGCCGAAGGCGTTTCGAAGGACGGCTCGTACTCCGCCTGGCACGGTGCGCACACCGGCATCGGCACCATGCCGCTGCTCTTGTTCGGCAACGAGCAGCAGAAGCAGAAGTATCTGCCGAAACTCGCGAGCGCTGAAATGATCGCCGCATACGCGCTCACCGAGCCGCAGGCCGGCTCCGACGCGCTCGCCGCCAAAACGCGCGCCGACTTGAGTTCCGACGGCACGCACTACGTCCTCAACGGGCAGAAGATGTGGATTACCAACGGCGGCGCGGCCGACCTCTTTACCGTTTTCGCGAAAATCGGCGGCGAGAAGTTCACGGCCTTTCTCGTCGAGCGCGGCTTCGGCGTCAAGTCCGGCGCCGAAGAACAGAAGATGGGCATCAAGGGCAGTTCCACCACCGCGCTCTATTTCGATAACGTACGCGTGCCCGTCGAGAATGTACTCGGCGAGATCGGCCGCGGTCACATCATCGCGTTCAACATTCTGAATCTCGGACGCCTGACCCTCGGTCCCTTTGCCGTCGGCGGCGCGAAAGAAGTGCTGCGCGACTCCATTCAATACGCGAAAGAGCGGCACGCCTTCGGCAAGACCATCGCCGAGTTCGGCATGATTCAGCACAAGCTCGCCGAAATGGCCATTCGCATCTTCGCCGCCGAGACGATGAGCTATCGCGTTACCGGCCTCATCGAAGGCGAGCTGCGCGAGTTCTCCTGGGAGCAGCCCGACGCCGCGAAAACGATGCTCAAAGCCGTCGAAGAGTTCGCCGTCGAGTGCTCGTATGTGAAGGTCTTCTGCTCGGAGATGCTCGACTACGTCGTCGATGAAGGCGTCCAAATTCACGGCGGCTACGGCTATCATCAGGACTACGCCGTCGAGCGCGCCTACCTCGATTCGCGAATCAACCGCATCTTCGAAGGCACCAACGAGATCAACCGCCTGCTCGCCACCGGCATGCTGCTGAAGCGCGCCGAGCGCGGTCAGTTGCCGCTCGTCGAAGCCGTTAAAAAGCTGCAGACCGAACTGCTTTCTGCTCCCGCCGCGTCAACCGGTTCCGCCGAGCGCAAGCTCGTTTCGCAAGCCAAGAAAACCGCTCTGTTCGCCCTCGGCATTGCTTACCAGAAATTCCTCAACGCCATTCAAGACCAGCAGGAAGTGCTCGCCTCGCTCACCGATATCGCGATGAACGCGTTCGCGATGGAGTCGGTCGCATTGCGCGCCGAAGAGCTCGCGGCGGCGGGGAAGGGAACTCTCGCGTCCGACATGTGTGCGGTGTTCGTGCGCGAGTCGATGGAAACGGTCGAGAGCGCCGCTCGCAACGTGCTCGCCGCCGCGAGCGAAGGCGACCTGCTGCGAACGAATCTCGCGATTCTCAAACGCCTTACGAAATTCGAGCCTGTGAACGCCGCCGCGCTGCGCCACAACATCGCGCGCCGCCTGCTCGACGCGGGGCGTTACGTCGTCCAGTAGAATCGTGGTGCTGTGCGGCCTGCCGGGCTCAGGCAAATCCACTTGGGCCGCGAGTCTCGGCGTAAACGCCGTCTCTTCTGACGAAGTGCGCCGCTGGATCGCGGACGATCCCACCACGCAGCGCATCCACCGTCGCGTCTTCGCAACCGTGCGCTACATCATCCGCCAGCGCCTTGAACTCGGCCGTCCCGTCACCTACGTCGACGCGACCAACCTCACGCCCTGGGAGCGCCGTCCCTACCTCAAACTGGGCCAGCTCTACGACGCCGAAGTCGACGCCGTGTTTTTCGACACGCCCGTCGAGCTATGCCTCGAACGCAACCGCCTGCGCGAGCGCCGTGTTCCCGACGACGCCGTCCACACGATGGCCCGCAAACTCGTCCCACCCTCCTTCGAAGAAGGCTTCGCTCACGTCACCCGCATCGTGCCGCGTTGACGTGGGGCGGCCAGTCTTGCTGGCTGCCCTCAGCGCGCAGCGAATTACTTACGCACCAGCGCCTGAACGGCTTCCAGCTCTTTCCCCGCTTCCGCCCACTTGCCTTGCGCAACGAGTTGCTTGTAGCGGTCGAGATGCTGCCGTATCTCCGCAATGCGCGGATCTGTCGTTGCGGGCTGCGGCGCTGCAGGTGCCGTCGTCGGCGCGGCGCTCGTTGTTGTGGTCGGCTGCTCTTCCATAGACGGCGGCACGATGGTACCCGGTGTCTGTGCCGCCGCGCCCGCAAGCTGCGCCACTGCCTGCTCGTAAGTATCCGAGTAGATCAGCGTGTCGCCCATCGCGATCACCACCTTCTTCAGCTGCGGCATGCTGGCCTGCGCGGACTTCAGATAAATCGGCGAAATATACAGGAACGTGTTCTGAATCGGCAGAATCACCATTTGCCCGCGCAGCACCTGTGAGCCCTGCTGGTTCCACAGCGTCAAGTCTTTCGAAATCACCTGATCCTGATGAATGCGCGATTCGATCTGCAGCGGACCGGGCACGATCTCTTTTTTGTTCAGTTCCAGCACCACGCGTTCGCCGAGATGCTGCCCGTCGCAGCGCGCGATCATGAGCCCGATCAGGTTCAAGCGGTTGCGCGGCGTGAACGGAATCATCTCCACAAATTCCGGCTGCGTCGAACCGGGAATCGACGCGATGACGTAATTGGGCGCGGCCGGCTGCACGCTTCCATTCGGACCCGTCGTAAACTGCGCCAAGTCCCACGCATCCGACTTGTTGTAGAAAGTTTCCGGGTCGCGCATATGAAACAGGCGGTACAGATCCGCTTGCACGCGGAAGATCAGTTCCGGATAACGCGTGTGCGCGCGGATATCCGGCGGGATTGCGCTCCATGGCTCAAACAGTTTCGGGAACAGATTCCGGTACGCCGCGAGCAGGGGGTCCGCCGGATCGAACACGTACATGTGCACCGTGCCATCATACGCATCCACCGTCGCCTTCACCGAATTGCGAATGTAGTTAATCTGACCGATGCCCTCGATATTCGTCATCTGCGAGTACGGGTGCGCATCGGACGTCATGTACCCGTCCACGATCCAGACCAGCCGCCCATCTTTCGTGAGCACGATGTACGGATCGAAATCCCACGCGATGAAACTCGCCAGCGTATTCAGCCGGTCGACGATGCTGCGCCGGATCTGCATGCGGCTCTCTGGCGTGAAGTAGCTCGTAAGCAGCGTGTTCAGATCGCCCCGCGAAAGCGCCGCCGCAAACCGGTTCGAAAATGGATGGATCGCGATGCCGCCGTTGCCGGCGTACGTGTTGTACACGTTGTCGGAGCCCGATGGATAGTTGAACTCCGGTTGCGACGTGTGCACATACACGGGCTCGTGCACCGCTTCGCCGTAATACAACTCCGGCCTCGACACTTTCAGATCGGGCGCCGTTACCACCGGAGGCGCGTCCTTGATCAGCAGAACCGGCAGACCGCTGGTCGTAATGCGGTTCGCCTCCGCCATGACGATGCCGTATCCGTGCGTGTAGAGGATATGCGAATTGACCCACGTGGAGCCGGCCTCTCCCAGCAGCGACAGGTCTAATTCGCGCGCAACGACGAGCACCTGCCGTAGTTTGCCATCGATCGTGTAGCGGTCTACATCAGGGTTCTCGTATACGTACGGACGCAGCGGCTGAATCTGCGCCACCGTTTCGCGGAACGCCGTCCAGTCCCACAAGCGCACGTTGTCGAGCACCGGCCGGTTCGCCGCCACGTTGATCGGTTCCTGCGGCACCGCGGGGAAACTCAGTTCCTTGATGTTCTGATCGAGCGCATACGCCGTCCGGGTGGCCTCGATATGCCGCGCGATATATGGCTTTTCGATCGAGATCTCGCTGGGTTTTACATAGACGGAAGACACGATCGGTGGCACGATAATGCGGATTGCGATTGCCGCCGCGGCAACGATGAGCAGCGCGGGCCTGCCGATCGCCACACCGGCCGCGGCGATGAGACATCCCGCGAACGCCACCCACTGCAGCGGCAGCGAAACGTTCTCGTTCACCCAGTCGATGCCGACCATGAAACCGTGGTCGGTGAGCATCAACTCATAGCGGGCCAGAAAGAACCATACCGCCAGCGCGACGAGAAACGCCGCTACGATCACCCGCACAAAACGCAGTTCGAATGCGCCGCCGGCCCCGAACAGCCGCAAGTCGAGCTGCACCACCGTCCCATCCCAACGCGGCAAATTTCGCCGGATGTGCCAAGCGCGCGCCACCGCCCAGTAAATGATCGCCGCGATAATCACGATAGCCAGCACAAATCGCAGCAGCACGTGATAGAACGGCAGGCGGAACAGATAGAACGCCAGCGGTTCGCCGAATACTGGATCGTGCCACGCGCCTCCCAGATCGCGCCCGCCGAAGTAACGCACTACGGCCCACGTGTCAGTCGTAGCGGCGGCCACCAGCAGCGCCAGCACAAATGCCGCGAGAGTGGTCAGCTTCGCGTAGAGGGGATGTTCGCGCAGTGCGGTGCCCGCGTGTTTCAGGCCCCGCGCGTGTGCGATCCAGAACACGATGAACCCGATCACCGTCGCAATCGCGCCAGGTATCACGGAGTACGCCAGCATGCTCCAGTAGGTGGTGAGCTGGCCCATCTGCTCCCACCACTGGTAATCGATAAACCATCCGGCGCCGCTGCGAATGAAGAACAGCGCGATGACAATAACGATCAGTATGGAGATTCCGAAGCCGCGTATACGCGCGCTCGAATCCGGGCGGGGGAGACCGCGCTCTGGCGGGTAGCGCATGGCAGGAAATTACGAGCTGTGCGGTACGGATGGTAGCACGCGGTATGTATGTACCAGCCGCGCCGCTTCGCGCGTCATCCCAGCAACGGCCGGCGCCGCCAACTGCATCAGAAAAGCGCGCCTGTCCGCAGTGACCTCTACAATCAAAAATAGCGCTGCAGCATGTTGTTCACCCGCGTTTGTCTTCTGTTGTTCACCGCCATCTTCGCAGTGCGTGCCGCGCCGGGCGCCGTCGAGAACGCCGTGGCGGCGCTCGAACGCGGCGATCTCGCCGGCGCGGAG
>JAICMB010000570.1 GCA_025929455.1 Bryobacteraceae bacterium
CGCGGTTCGCTCGCGGAAGCTTTGTAGATGCGTGCCCTTGTTGCCGACGTAGGCCACGCGCAGCAGAATGTCGCTCGCCATCTGCCGCTCAACTGTCAGGTTCCACGCCTGCGAGTAGCCTACGCCCCAGTCTTCCTTGAAATAGGTGAGCCCGGTCGGCCTCACGAACGTGGTGTCGGGACCGAGCGGCACGGGCGCGAAGGGCGGGAAGGGATTCTCGACGCCGGCCGATCCGTACGGGTCCATCAGGTCCACGCCGAAAAGGGTCGCGCTCGGGCTGAACGGCGCATTCTGCACGAAATTGTTATAGAGCCTGGGAAACGGCCGCACGAAGAAGAGGCCGTAGCCGCCGCGGACCGTCACCGGATGTTTCGATTTCACGGGATTCCAGGCGAAGCCGAAGCGCGGCGCGAAGTTGTTCCAATCGTTGGCCATGCCGCCATCGGGATAGCCCGGATCGCCCGCGAAAATCATCCCGGCCGGCGCGTTCGGGAAACGCGCGGAGCGATAGCCGGGCCGGAAGCCAGTCACCTGCCCGATCTGGTCGTGGTACGGCAGATACGGATCCCAGCGCAGGCCCAGGTTCAGCACCAGCGAGGAAGATACGCGAAACTTATCGTCTAGAAACGCGCTGAACTCTTTTCCGCGCGTGCGCTTGTACTTGCCGGCGCTCTGGGTAAACGTGGACACCTTGCCGAGCAGCAGGTCCGCGACCCCGACGTTGGTGATCTGGCCGGAGAATGCGAAGTTCCCGCTCTGCTGGAAATTGGTGGTGGAATCGAAGCGCGTGAACGGCATATATTCCACGCCCGCAACCAGCGAATGCCTCCCGCTGGTGTAGCTCACGCTATCGGATACCTCGACCGTGTCCCGAATCCAGTTGCCGGGCGGCGAGTTGGAAACGCTCCCCCAGCCGCTCGATCCCGTCACCGAAAGCTCCAGTTCGGTGAACTCGCGCGGAGGAAGCGTGATCTTCACGGGGCCGAAATCGGTGATATTGAAGAGCGAGGTGCGCGTGTTGTAGGATGCCAGCCGCAGAGCTGAGGCCACCAGCGTGTTCAACAGGTTTGGGCGAATCGTATACACATCTTGAAACTTGCCGCTCTTGGTCGTCTGCACCTGGCCGATCTGCGCCGTCAACAGCGTGCCGCCTCCGTCCCAGCCAGGATCCGTGTACCGGTTATAGAAATAGCTGCCGGACATCATATGGCGCGTGGTGTTGTAATCCGCCTTGCCGAGCGTCTGAAAGCGGTCCGAATTTGCCGGCCGGCCGTAAAGCAGCGTGCCGCCCGTGGTGCCCGCGCCAGGAACCTTATCGAGAATCGCCGAGGCGATCGGCAGGATACGAGTGGCGGGGATCGTTCTGTTCGGGAATGGGGCGTTGTTGTTATCCGGATCGAGAATGTTTTTCGATTGCGCGCTGAAATCGCCGTTGCGCTGTTTATCCGGCACGAACGCGACGTTGTTGTACGTGGTCTGCCGGATGGGCGTGCCCTGGTAACTGCCGAAGAAGAACAGGCGATTGCGCACGATGGGTCCGCCGATGCTGCCGCCGTACTGGTTACGCTTCAACGTGCCGCGGCGGGTGGCGAAGAAGTTGCGCGCATTCAGCGTATCGTTCCTCAAATAATCGAACACGGTCCCGTGCAGCGCGTTCGTTCCGCTGCGTGTGACCATGCTGACCACCGCGCCGGATGCGCTGCCGAACTGCGCGCTGAAGTTGCTGGTTTGGACGCTGAATTCAGCGATCGCGTCCGGGTTCGGATAGACCGCGTTGAGGTTGGTGACGTTATCCATGTGGGTCGCGCCATCCAGTTTGAAGTTGACCTCATTGCCGCGCGATCCGTTCACCGAGACCGCGATGGTTTCATCGGTATTCGCGTAGCCCGCGGTCGTGGTCCCGACTCCTGTCACCGTGCCCGGAACCATGAATACCAGGGTGGCCGCGTTGCGGCCGTTCAGAGGAAGATCCTGAATGTAGCGCTGATGCACCACTTGCCCCAGCGTGCCGGATTCCGTGGTCACCATGGCGGCGTCCGCCGTCACCGTTACGGCTTCGGTCGACGCGGTCACCTGGAGCGTGACCGGCACGTTCGGCGAGCTTCCTACATCGACCCGAATCCCGGTCTGGCGGTATGGCGCGAAACCCTTCGCGGCGACTGCGAGTTCATAAGTCCCTACCGGCAGCAAGGCGAACTGGAAACGCCCATCCGCATTGGTCTGCGTAACCTTGCGCGCCTGCGTATCGATATTGGTCGCGGACGCCTCCGCGCCGGGCACCATGGCCCCCGATGGATCCTTCACCTCGCCAACGAGCGATCCCGTGGGTGCTACCTGCGCAGCCAGCGGGAAGCACAGTAGCGCGAGACACCAAAGCCTTGACATGCAGCTATTATCATCCTGTTCCCGTTCAGTTGGAAATGGAGAAGCGTTTTTCCACCAACGAGGCTCGGCCAAACCTGGCACCGGCTACGTTACGACGACGGCCGTGCTCGCCGGCGTCAGCAAGGGATCCATGCCGAGCGGGATCGGAAGCTGGAGGAGGCGTGAAGACAGCGGCAGATTCGTCGACGGCAGGCTGCGTAAAGAACGAAAAAGGCCTATGTGGGGTAAACCTGCCATCGAGAAGTTGCCGCGCGGCCGAGCCCTGCGGGTTGTAAAATCCCATTTAGAATTCAAACACCCACGTTGCTTGCACCGATGGCTAGAGAAAAGGGAGGGGGCGATGAAGATCCGGTCCCATTTCCGCGCTCTGCCGCTGCTCGCGTTGCTCGTCACCGCAACGGTGGCCGATGGCCAGGTCCAGCCGCAGCTCGCCCAGCGCTACTTCGAGGAGGCCACGAAGCTCTGCGAGCGAGACGCCGGCCGGCTGTGGGGTGTGTCGCTCTGTGGTCCGATGGTGATCGTTGACCAAGCGACCGGAACGCGCGCCACGAGCCAGCCGGAACCCGCGGGGCCGCCACCCCGCTTTTCGGGCTTCGCGGACGGCACCGTTTCCTGGGGTGGGTTGCAGTGGTTCAGTTGGCCCTTATTTATGCTGGCGGA
>JAICMB010000563.1 GCA_025929455.1 Bryobacteraceae bacterium
GTTTTTACGGCGGTGTCGGCTTCGGCTTTGCCTGGGACCCCTGGGATTGGGATGCGGGCTACTACGACCCATACTATTACGCGCGTTATCCGGCTTATCCGTATCCTTACGACTACGCGCCGTATCCGTACGCGGATCCGTATTATGGCTACGCGCCTGGGCCGTCAGTCGTTGTAGGCGGCGCGTATGTCGCTCCCCGTGTAGTCGTTCGCGGGGGCTTCGTGGGCGACGGACATTGGCACCGCTTCGGCAGACGCTAACGCCGGTACGGCGCAGACCTTAGGCAGCAAGACTGGCTGCGCCGCCCTTGTGCCCTAAAAAGCCGTTACTAACGTTCCAGCAACATACGAAAGACTTTCCCCGTCACGGGCGTCTATAGGGCGGATGCACCTACGAGGTATCTATGTTCTCCTGGCGGCCGCCGCCCTGCTTGGCGCGTCGCTCGCCCAGCAGCGCTCTACGCCAACGCAAGGCTCGGCTGCGCGCCTGACTCCGCGACCCTTCACCGGGACCCAGGGCGTCCTCCATCCCACCGCTAAAGAGCTCACGCGCGATCAGATGGAGCACTTCCTTGAGACCGCGCGCGTTGTTGGCGAAAAGCCAATCGGCGAAGGAATCACTAAAACCCGCCGCCTCACGTTGACCGACGGCCGCTGGATTCACGATGCACACGTGCAGACCATCGATGTGTTCAAGCCGGAGTTCCGCGTCAACAACGTAATCGAAAAAAATTTCCGTGACTCCTGGAAGTTCAATGTGGCCGCGTACCGTCTCGACAAGCTCATGAACTGGGGATACATACCCGCGACCGTGGAGCGGGTTGTGGATGGCAAGCCTTCATCCGTGAGCTGGTGGGTCGATGGCGTGCAATTCGATGAGGCCGGACGGCGCGCCAAGAACGCGGCCCCTCCCGACTTGAACGTCTGGAGCAACCAGTTGAACGATATCCGCGATTTCGACGCGCTCATCTGGAACGAAGACCGCAACCAGGGAAACGTCCTCATCGATGGCGATTGGAAGGTCTGGGCTATCGATCACACGCGCGCGTTTCGGGATTACACGACGCTGCGCGATCCCTCCATCCTGCACCGCATCAGCGCTGGTCTTCTGAACGGTATGAAGAACCTGTCCCGGTCCGAACTGCAAGGCGCACTGATGCCCTACGTGACCGAAAAAGACATCGACACCATGCTGGTGCGCCGCGACGTCCTCGTTAAACTATTTGCAAACCGTATTCGCGAGAAAGGTGTCGACACGGTGGTGACTGACCTCCCGCGCGTCACGCCCAAAGTAACGATCCAGTGATGATTCGTGCCGTGTTTGTAACGGCCGCCGTGGCGGCTGGTTGCGCCGTCTTCGCGCAGGGGACGGATGCGGCGGCTCCACCCGCTGCAACGCGGTCAGGCCAGATCGAAGCCCAGCGCCGCGCGAAAGCAGCGGCGCTGAAGCCAACCAAACCCTCCAGGCTGGAACGGATCCTCGGCTTGAGCTCCAGCGTGACCAGCTATACCGGAACCGCGCTGCTGCCGGGCCTGCATATCGTGTTGGGAGGTTTGCCGACGGGCTCCGGATTCGCCGGAGGACCGCAGTACGCGCGCCATGGCTTGCTAAAGAACCAGTTCACGTTTCGCGCTGCATCGCGCTGGTCCACAGCGTTGTATCAACTGCATGAACTGGAGGGAACGTTTCCGCATTTGGCGCACGATCATGCTTACGTCGATCTGTACGCGTTCCGCTCCGACTACACACGGCTGGACTACTACGGCGAGGGACCCAATTCAAAGAAATCCGGGCGTACCGATTACCGCATGGAAAGGACCGGCGGCCTCGGTACCGTCGCCGCCCGGCCCATGCCGCGCCTGCGCATTGGAGGATGGGGCGGATACACTTTCATCAACGTCGGGCCCGGCACGTCTTCACGGCTGGCCTCCACCGACGCGGTGTACGCGCCGGCTTCGACGCCGGGCCTCGATTTGCAAACGAATTACGCGCATGGCGGCCCGTTCGCCGAATATGACTACCGCGACAGCCGCACGCTCCCACGCCACGGCGGCGATTACCTGGCGCGCTACGAATGGTTTGCCGACCAGCGCTTCGACCGTTTCAACTTCCGCCGTTTCAGCGCTGACGTGCGGCAGTATATCCCGTTTCTAAACGCCACCCACGGGTTTGCTCTGCGCGGTCGCACCGAGTTGAGCTACACCGATTCCGGGCAGGTCGTGCCGTTTTATATGCAGCCCGTACTGGGCGGCGGCGACGAACTGCGCGGCTTTCGTCCGTTTCGGTTTTATGACGACAACCTGATCCTCTTGCAGGGCGAGTATCGCTGGGATCTCATGACCGGCGTTGACATGGCGATCTTCACCGATCAGGGCAAAGTGTTTCACGACCATTCGCAGTTCAATTTGCACAATCTGGAGGGTTCATACGGATTCGGATTCCGTTTCAATAACCGCGAGACCAACGTAATGCGCCTCGATGTGGGCTTCAGCAGGGAGGGCTTTCAGATTTGGCTCAAGTTCGGAAATCTGTTCTGATCGCGGTTGCCGCGCTCGCCTGCAGCGGCCTGCTGATCGGCGCGCGCAATGCTCGCCCCGCGGCGCCCGCGCGTCTGCACTTTTATCCTGACGACCCGATCACGAAGGAGCCCCCGCCGCTGCCGGTCGATCATGCCAGCGTGCAAAGCGTGGACGCCTTCTACGACTTCATGGTGAATTCGCTCGGCGCTCCGCGCGATCAGGCTCCGCACGACCACCCGCGTCCCGCGCAGAACGTGAATACGCTCGGCGAAGTTCCCGACAGCGACTGGTACACCAACCGCAATTATTTTCATCCCATGTCGATCGATCAGCTCCGCCGCGGTCCCGACGAGGGCAGCGCGCCGGTTCTACCGCTGCAGGTCACCGGAGCCAAAACGCAAGGCGTGACGCCCGGCTTCAACATAAAAGACGCGAAGGGCCGCCGCTATCTGATCAAATTCGACCCGCCGTCCAATCCCGAGATGGCGACCGCGTGCGACGTGATCGGGTCGAAATTCTTTTACGCCTTTGGCTACAACGTCCCGCAGAACTATCTCATCAA
>JAICMB010000701.1 GCA_025929455.1 Bryobacteraceae bacterium
AGCCGTACCAGTGGGGCCGCGGCACCAACAGAAACAGCCAGTAGCGCCCCTCCGGCGTGCGGCGCGCGATCGCCGTACGATTCTTACGAGCGAACGGAAATCGGCCCGGTCCTGCCTGCTTCAACAAATCCGAGCGGTCCTGCCCGGTGACCAGATCCTTGCCTTTGCCGTTGGTCAAAATGGCTTGGACGCCGGTGACGCTCTGAAATCGCTGCAGCGAGTCCGCCAACCCCGCCGGTCCCCTCGTTTCGTAATCGTGAATGGCTTCGTACAGCCGGGAGGTCAGAAGAATCGTAAACGGCGATTGCCGCGATTCGGGAGCCGTGAACGTCAGCGCGGTCGTGATAATCACCGCGGCGACTGTAATGATCAACGTCGCGAAGAACCAGATCGTGATCTTCGCGAACAGGCTCATGCAGGAGCTCCGTTATCCGGTCCGCTCTCGCCGCTGCGCAGAAACTGATAACCGACTCCGCGGATCGTTTTAATACGGTTGCCGGGCAGCTTCTTTCGAAGATGACTGACGTGCATGTCGATGGAGCGATCGAAGGGTGTGGCCTTGCGCCCGTACAGGCTCTCCATCAGTTCATCGCGCGAAACCTCGCGCCCCGCCGCGCGCATGAGGTTCTCGAGGATGTCGAATTCGAGCGTGGTCAACTCGACGTGCTGCCCGTCGGTGGTCACTTCGCGGGTACCGAGGTCCAGCAGCACGCCATTCACTTCGATGCGGCCGCGGTTCACGCCGGTGTCGGAGCGGCGCAGGATGGCCTTGATGCGAGCCAGCAGTTCGCGCGGGTTGAACGGCTTCGCGATGTAGTCGTCCGCGCCCATTTCGAGGCCGACGATGCGGTCCATGTCCTCACCGCGCGCGGTCAGCATGATCACGGGAATACGGCTCTGCTGCCGCAGCCGCTTGAGGATATCAAACCCGTCCATGCCGGGCAGCATGACGTCGAGGATTACCAGGTCGACGCCGCCGTTCAGCGCCGCCTCCAGCCCCTGCCGCCCTTCATGCTCGCATCGGACTGAATACCCCTCCCGCTGCAGATACTCCTTGAGCAGGGCACACAACTCCACATCATCATCGATGACGAGTAGCCGCACGACTACGAATAGAGCGAGCCCGGGCGTTGGGGGGGCAGACTACCCGGCCGCAATCAGCCGCGTCGCCCCGGAATGCGCACATTCTCGCGTACGCTCGCAGTGCCAATGATGGAGAACGCGGCCGCGCCCGATGTGTAGCGCCGGCGGCTCCGCATAAAGGTCAGCCGAGCGGGTCCGCGGGCGACCGCAATCGTGTTCAGCCGGCGTCCGGCAGTGAAAATACGCTCCCGGTTCGCGGCAACGACACACGCCCGCCCTGTGCGCGTGCGCGAACCGGCGATATAGTCGCGCGTTTCATCGAGAGTTTGGAATTTCATACCGGTTATGCGGCGTTTTCAAAGAGCCGGTAGGCGCGGGCCAAGCGCTCCTGGCGGCGCGTATGTGCTTTGATGTCAGTTAGTTGAAAAACGAAGCCATCGGTTGCCGGATCGTAGGGAGTGGGTGTAATGGCGGTGGCGCCGGAGACCGCTCCCTCACGGTCGCGGCTCTGTTCCATTTCCTGTTCGTGGTCGTGGAGGTTCATGAGGAGCTCCGCTTCGGCGAGGTCGCTGGCTTCCTGCTGGCGGCGCTGCTCTTGCAGAGATGCGAGGCGCTTTACGGCGCTGTCGATCATGCGGAACTGGCGCTGCTCGTACATGGAGAAGTTGGTGATGACGCGCGACGTCTCGGCGACGGCGGCGGCCATGGCCATGGCGGTGTTGATCTGCGGGTCGTTGCCGGCGGCGTGATCGGGCTGGCGCAGGTGTGATTGCTGAGCGTTGAGGAGTTCCTGCCAGGCGCTGCAGCGGTTGAGTTTCCAGCCGGCGTCGACGATGATCTGGACGAACTGGAGCTCGATCGGGTTGGCGGGCTTATAGAAGTCGTGATAGGTCTTCTGGTAAGCGAGATAGGCTTGCATGTCCTCTTCGGGCATGACGACGATTTGCCCTGTGCACCCGTGCCGCAGGGCATTATAGGAGGACGTTTTCTTGCCTTCCGGGGTTTTCGGCCCGGTAGACTTCATGGCGTTGCGCCGGTTGATTTCGGCGCGCTTGTCTTTGGAGAGCATGAGATGCTCCTTTCTGGTTTCAGTAGAAGGGAGGGGATGGTGCGGTGCCGGGCGGGGTGGCGCTAAGTGGTTGGAAAGGCGCTGAAGATGGTTGCAGGTGTCGTGTCACCGGCGGGCGCAGCGCAGGCAGCAAGACTGCCCGGCGCGACGAATAGGCCTACTGGGATTGATGGAAT
>JAICMB010000803.1 GCA_025929455.1 Bryobacteraceae bacterium
GGCAGCGACAACAGCAGTCCGTTCATCAATTCCATCGCGCGGCGATTGTTGCCGAGCAGCGGGGCAAGCCGTCGGCGGATGCCCAGGTTGACCCGCATCCGTGACTCGCGCGCGTAGGCGCGATACATGAAGTCGCGCTCCTCCTCGGTCACCATCTCGAGCGTAAGCTCGTCGTGATTGCGCAGAAAGATCGCCCACTGGCAGGATTCGTCGATCGGCGGCGTCTGCGCCCAGATGTCGGTCAGCGGAAACCGATCTTCCATCCGCACGGCCATGAACATCCGTGGCATGATCGGAAAATGGAACGCCATGTGGCATTCCTTGCCGCCTTCGAGGTAAGTGACCGCGTCTTCGGGCCATTGGTTGGCTTCCGCGAGCAGCATCCGGTTCGGAAAGTTCGCGTCGACGTGGCGGCGCAAGTCGCGCAGGAAAGCATGGGTCTCAGGCAGGTTCTCGCAAGTCGTGCCCTCGCGTTCGAACAGATAAGGCACCGCGTCCAGGCGCAGTCCGTCAACACCCATCCCGAACCAGAAATGAACCGCGCGAAAGGCCGCGCGCTTGAGCGCAGGATTATCGTAGTTGAGATCCGGCTGATGCGAGTAGAAGCGATGCCAGTAATACGCCTTGGCCACCGGATCCCACGTCCAGTTCGACAACTCGAAGTCCTTGAAGATGACCCGCGCCTCTTTGTAGCGCTCGGGAGTATCGCTCCAGACATAAAAGTCGCGGTGCGGGCTGCCCGGCGGGGAGCGCCGCGCGCGCTGGAACCACGGATGCTGATCCGAAGTATGGTTAAGCACCAGCTCGGTCACCACCCGCAATCCCCGCTCGTGCGCGGCGCGCAGGAAAGCCTTGAAATCGTGTAGCGTGCCGCAGTCGGGATGTACGCCGGTATAGTCGGAAATGTCGTAACCGTCGTCGCGCATCGGCGACGGATAAAACGGCAGCAGCCAAATAGTGGTGATACCGAGATCGCGCAAATAATCGAGCTTGCGCGTCAGGCCGGGAAAGTCCCCTACCCCGTCGCCGTTGCTGTCATAGAACGAGCGCACGCGTAGCTCGTAAAAGATCGCGTCCTTGTACCACAGCGGATCGTTGGGCAGCGCATGATTGTTGCCATTCTTCATGTGTGTTTCGTAACCAGCAGAATATGGGCCGGCTCGATCGCCGGGTCGAGCCGCACGTAGTTGCGCTCGCCCCAGGTCCACGACGAACCCGTCAGCAGATCGGTCACACCATAACTCTCGCCGGGCGCGACTCCCACCGCGTCCGGCGGCACGATGGCGGTGCAGTAATGCGCCTGGCCGGGGTCGAGATTGACCGCCACCAGGATGACATTGCCGCCGTCGAGTGTAGCCTTGGCGTAGCACAGCATCTGGTCGCTGTCAGTCTCCAGGAAGCGCAGGTTGGTAAAGATTCTGAGGCACGGATTCCCGCGCCGGATCGTGTTGAGGCGCGCGATAAATTCGTTGATGTTGCCGGGAGCGTGCCAGTCGCGCGTGCGAATTTCGTACTTCTCGGAGTTCAGGTAGTCCTCGGTGCCTGGCACAGCCTGGTTCTCACACAATTCGTAGCCGCTGTATAGGCCGTAGGACGGCGAGAGCGTGGCTGCGAGCACCAGCCGCAGCTTGAAAGCCGGACGCCCATATCGCTGAAGAATCGGGCTCAGAATGTCGGGCGTATTGGTAAATAAATTGGGCCGAAAGAAATCGCTAACCGGCGGCCGGCTCA
>JAICMB010000370.1 GCA_025929455.1 Bryobacteraceae bacterium
GATGAGGATTGAAGCCCTCGTACGCGCCGTACAGAACATAGTGCAGCAGCGCGCTTCCCGCAACGCGCGCGCCCGGGTAGCAGCGTAAATAAAACCGGCGGTCGAAGAGATGTCCCGGCCGGACCGCGCGCCAGAGGGTGCGCGCGTGCGAGAGCGCGTACGCCAAGCGCGACAGCTTGGACCGGAGTCGCACTTTCGAATGCGTAGCGGCGGTTTTCCGCATCGCGTAATACGGCGGTGCGGCCGCACGGGAACGCTTGGGCCGCGTGTCAAGGTCGGTCGTTACGGCGTGCAGCCGCGCCGGTCCGTCCGGTACGGCGTCGAATCGCGTGCGCACTTCTGCGCGCGCCGCTTTCACAAGCTGCGCGTCCAACAGATTCCGGCGCGCAAGTTCCACGTAGACCGCTTCGCCGCACGCCAGCCGGAATTCCATGCGGCGCTGCGCCAGCGTGCCGCAGAAACCGCGCGATACATTCACCGGCTGGTGCCCGATCCGCAGGCCCGGAAACGCCGCGCGCAACGCGAATTGTCCCGCGACCATGCTTTCGTTGAAACGGTCAACAACGCCGAGAAACGAGGTCTGCCGCATACGGAAGAGCGCGCAGGTGAGATCAGCGCGGCCGCCGGCGAGCAGCCGTGTCTGGACATCCTGAACCTGTTCGGGGAATTGCTCGATCAGCGCCGCCACAAAATCGCGTGGCTGCATTGTACGTGCCAGGTCGCTCACGGGATCGCCGGGCGCGGGCTTCTCGCGAAAGTAGTCGTACATCGACCGGACGCGGTCGATGGGATCGCGCAGGAAGCACAAGTCGAAGAACAGATAACCGCGCGCTTGCGGCACCGGATAGCGGATATGATGACTCGAGAAAGCCTGGATATCGGGACTGGCGTTCAGATGATCGACGACTGCGGCGTTGTCCAGACTGCTGTTGCGATCGTTGGCATCGCGCCGAACAAAGCGCTCGCCGAAGCTCGCGTCTAATATGTTCTCAATCGTGGAGCCCGCATTCTTCAGGATGTGGTAATGCAGAAGAACGAAGCGCACAAATAAACTACTCGTGCCGGCATCTAGCGGTTACCCATTCGTCCGCTTTTAACGAAAAGATAACACGCTTCAGGCGGCGAACTGGCCGCGATACATCATGTCCTTGGGTGAGAATTTGGCGCGCACCTGCGCGGGGCCGATGCGCGTCTGGAACGTAACTTCCTTCACGTGCGCGTCGATCGCAGGGTCCTCCGGAAAGACAAACAGCATTTCGCCGGAAGGTGCGTCGATGATCTTCGACGGCGCGATCGCGTCCTTGCCCTTCGCCTCCAGGCGAGTCGATTCTTTCAATCTCTCCATCGTGTCTTCCGGACTGCCGCCGTTCGCTTCGGGGCGTATGGGCAGCCCTGTGACGCCAATGACATAGTTGCCCGTCAGCCCCTCAGGCAGCGGTTTCTTCTCGGCCGCGCGAATTGGAGCGGCGCTTTCCCAACGAACGATGACGCGCGATTCCTGCCGGCGGGCCGTCTCGTCAATGGTGCCAACGTCGCGCGGCATACCACCGCCAGCACCGCCGCCGCGGCCCATGCCGCCGCCCATTCCGGTGCCGGGCATGCCGCCCCCGCCGATCCCGGGCGCGCCCATGCCGCCTCCGCCCATGCGCCCGCTCCGGCCCGCGCCGCGCCCGTAACCGGGGCTGCCCCGCATTGCGGACCCGAATTCAACCGTGACCTCCTTCGCCCACGGCGAATGCGTGAGCAGCTTGTCGATATCTTTGCCGGACCAACTGCCCGGGTCCTTATCGTTCCAGACTTCGCCGGGGCTGAAGGCGCGCAGGCTGAATGCGGTGGAGAGTCCGGCGGCAGAATAAAGAAGAGAGCGGCGGGTAAAACTAGCCATAACCCAGACAACCCCGCTGCCACGGCAAAGTTGCGCGGCCGCGCTAAAATTCGCAGCGCAGAATCTGCCGCCGCCGCGACTCCGGAAAGCGCTCGATGGCGTAGCGCAACGCGGTGCGGGGTACCGCGGCATAGTGTTGTTGGAGAAACGCGAGCAGGCGCTTTTCGTCGCGTTTACCCGCCTCGCGCAACATCCAGCCCACGGCTTTGTGAATCAGGTCGTGTTCATCGCCGAGCAGGCGTGAGGAGATGGCAAAAACGTCGTCCAATTCGCCGGCTCGAATGAACGCGAGCGTAGACACGACGGCGATGCGCCGCTCCCAGAGATTGTCCGAGCCTGCAAAGCGGTACAGCAGTTTGCGCCGGCGCGGGTGCGCGAGCAAATGCGCGCCTACAATATACGGCGCGGAAGCGTCCACCAGGTCCCAGTTGTTGATCCGCGCGGTCTGCGCAATGTAGAAGTCGAACACGGCTTCGGGCGCGTCGATGTATTGCGCAACGAGGATGAGCAGCGCCACAAGCCGGTGTTCATGCCATTCGGAAGCGAGCAGTTTCGCAATGCCGTCCAGAGGCAACTCGCGATGGCGCCGCGCTACTTTGCGGAGCAGCGGCACCGTAATGCCGAGAAAACGGTCGCCCTCGCCATATTCGCCCGGGCCCGTTTTGAAAAACCACGCGAGATTGCGCGCGCGCTCCGGATCGGCCAGCGCCGACATCTCGCGTTTGAGACTCGTCACGTTGACGCGTGCGGGAGCGACGGCGATCATGCGGCTTCGCGCTTTCGCACTGTTTTGGCGATCTCCTCGCCCCTCGTCCTGCGCGCGACCCGCAGGTCGTAGCCTGCCTGGAGATTCAACCACAGCTCCGGCGAAGTGCCGAAATACGTCGCCAGCCGCAGCGCAGTGTCGGCCGTAATGGTGCGCGTGCCGTGAACGATGCCGTGGATGCGGTTTGGAGGGACGTGCAAGTCACGCGACAACCGATTGATGCTGATGTCGAGCGGCTTCATGAAATCCTCGTTGAGGACTTCGCCGGGATGGATTGGGTTAAGTAGCTTTCCTGTCTTCATAGCGCCTCAGTGATAGTCAACTATTTCAACTTCGTGCGCCTCGCCGTTGCTCCAAACGAAGCAAATTCTCCACTGTTCGTTAATTCGAATGCTGTGCTGGCCAGACCGATTCCCCTTCAAAAGCTCAAGCCGATTGCCAGGAGGGATTCGGAGGTCCTCGAGCCTTGTTGCCGCGTCGAGATACAAGAGTTTACGCCGGGCAACGCGCTCGATAGCCCGGAATCTCCTTCCGGTTCGATCATTAAAAAGTGTCTGCGTGTCACTGCATCGAAAGGAACGGATCAATAGAAATTATTGTATTGCGCCGGCCGTATTCCGTCAAGCATAATACCTGCAACATGCGAGACCCGGCAATCCGGACCCCAAATGCCAGTCGTATTCGATCGAATGTCCGCATGTTACCGTCCGATTAAATGCCTGCTGAACGCGAACGGCTCCTCGAAGCGCAACGGCGTGAGAAGCACTGGAAGCGCTGGGGAACGTATCTCGCGGAGCGCGCCTGGGGCAATCCGCGCGAGGACTATAGTGCTACCGGCGACGCGTGGCGGTATTTCCCGCACGATCACGCCCGTTCTCGCGCGTATCGCTGGACCGAAGACGGCCTGCTCGGCTTCTGCGACAATCACCAGCGCCTGTGTTTTGCAATTGCGCTCTGGAACGGGCGCGATCCG
The DNA here is from genome assembly GCA_025929455.1 of Bryobacteraceae bacterium. Next base: position 3,625 of record JAICMB010000370.1, read on the forward strand.
ATCTTAAAGGAGCGGCTGTTCGGCCTCGACGGGCACGAAGGCAATCACGGCGAAGATGTAAAAGAATACTATTACTATCTCGACTCTACCCCGACTTACTCCTACGCAAAAGGACTCTATAAGTACCCTCAATCCGAGTATCCTTACTCTGAGTTAGTACATGTAAATGGGGTGAGATCGCGGCATGAACCTGAGTACGAGCTGATCGACACCGGCGTATTCGATTCGAACCGTTACTTCGATGTTTTCGTCGAGTATGTCAAGAGCGACTCTAACGACATTCTGATCCGTATCACCGCCGTCAATCGCGGCCCTGAACGGGCGACGCTGCATTTGCTGCCCACGCTCTGGTTCCGCAATGAATGGTCGTGGACGCCGGGAGGGCGGCGGCCCGACTTGCGCCTGGACGGACGAGCTATTGCCGTTGACGACCGGTCGCTGGGTACGTTCCGCTTCACGATGGAGGAGCCGGCAACGGTACTGTTCACTGACAACGAAACCAACACCGAGCGGCTCTATGGGTACAAGAGCAACGGCGGCATTTACAAAGACGGGTTTCACGAACGCATTATTCACGGTCGCGAGGATGCCGTGCGCGGCGATCCGCATGGCACGAAGGCTTGTGTGTGGTATCAATTCGAGCTGGACAGCGGAGCGTCGCGCGCGCTACGGTTCCGCCTGCATGAGAGCGGCGAGGATACGCCGAACGCGGATACCGTGTTCGCTCGCCGTA
>JAICMB010000559.1 GCA_025929455.1 Bryobacteraceae bacterium
CGCGTCGCTTTTCCCAGTACTGCCGGCGCACCCGTACTAAAATCATTTCCAGAAAATTATAAAAATATTTCTGAGATTTTTTTCTATCCCTCCGCACTCGTCAGTTGTATACACGCCAAGCGTAGTGGAACGGCACGGCAGCGGGACGCAGAAAGCGATGCGCCTCACCCAGGTGAGGTGTCCCGGTGCTCCGCCGGTTCCCGGACGAGAGGGCCAATGAAAGCGCAAACGATCAGTGTTAAAGAATCGGCAGGCCGCATTCTAAGCTGCACGATTTTCCGCTCGTGCGGCAAGAAACTTATGGCGAAAGGCCACATCATCAGCGACGAAGACGTGCTGCTGCTCGAAACCGAAGGCATGCAGCAGGTCTGGGTCACCGAACTCGATCCCGACGAGATCGGCGAGGACGATGCTGTCCTCAAGGTGGCCGAGGAGATGGGCTGCGGCGCGATTGAGATCCGGCTCGCGCCTGGCGGCCGCGCCAACCTGATTGCGACCGAGCCGATCTGCATGCTGGTCGATGAAGATCTGCTGAAGCAGATTAACTGCACGACCGGTATCGCGATCGCCACTTTGGCCAATTTTTCTTTCGCAAAACCGGGCGATCGCATCGCGACCGTAAAAAGTGCTCCCTTTGCTATTGCCAAACAGGAGCTCGAAGCTGTATTATCGATCCTTACAACCAGAGGCCCAATATTGCAGGCGCGGCCGATGCAGCATCCGGCAGTGGCGGTGCTCTACACCGACCCGCTCAACGGAGACCGCGGCCGTCAGTTGTTTGAGCCGATCATGGCTCAGCGGTTGGACAACTTCGGCACTTCACCGGCGTTCGTCCTGTCCTGCGTGGAAGAAGAGGCGACGGCGGCGCGCGGACTGCAGCATCTGCTTCGCTCCAAACCGAGCGTCATTTTGGTGGCGTCCACGACGGCGCCGGCCGGACCGAACGACGTGATCGGCCGCGCGATGGCCCGCGTGGGTTGCAATCTCGAGCGTTTTCTCGCTCCTGTAGAACCGGGCAATCTTTTGCTGCTCGGCTACAAGGATGATGTCCCGGTAGTTTCCGCTCCCGGGTGTTTCCGGTCCGCCAAACCCAACGTGGTGGATCTGCTGCTGCCGCCGATGCTGGCGCGCTACCGGGTGTCGGGTTGGGAGATCGCGTGCTTAGGGCACGGCGGTCTGCTGGCATAAGTTTCGCGTTTACAGGGTTCGTTTACAGGGATTTTCAAGCTCCTCCACAATCCGCAAGCGGACTACCTCCGAGCTGCTTGCGGGTGCTCCTCGCCGGGCGTTCTGACCAGCGCCCGGCTTTTTTTATGCCAGTTCGGTGATGCTCTGGCCACCGGCCGCTGCAGAGTCGAATCGCCCCGGGCATCGTGCGGCGGCGGACGAGGCGGGTTTGGCAACCCGCCGCAGGCTGACAGCCTGCCCCACGTCGGAGCGGCGGCTAGACGGGGATGACTCTGAGATCTGGAGCAAGGCGCCTAAGATCGAGGGGGTCGCTGGTAAGAACCGCATGGCCTGCGCGCCGCGCACAGATCACGACGTGAGCATCGGCGATGTCCGACGTGCCTGTCTGCGCGAGCAAAGCGCCGACGCCTTGTGCATGCCGTCCATCAAGCGGGACCACCTCCGTTTGGTCATACTGGATCATCCGCCACAGGCGCACCTGTTTAGCGGGATTCCGAATGACCTGTGCGAGCGCCGTAGCCGGAATGACGATACGGTGTCCGCCCTCCAAAGCCGCCGCAAGGATAGAAAAAACGCGGCGGTCGTTTCGTTCCAAGGCGATCAGGCCGCCCGCGTCGAAAGTGATTCCGTTCAAGCGGCCTTTCGCGGCTTGGCTCCACGTTTACGCGGCGAAAGCATTTGTTTTGCCCACTCGCGCTCCTTCGGCGTGAGCGGCCCGCCTGTTGCGATAAGCACCTCGTCCACCAGCGCCCGGAACTCGGCCGCATTCTGAAGAGATTTTTGGACTGCCTGCTGAATGAAGCCGGAGACGCTGCTCGCTTCATGCGCAGCAACCCGCTTGCGTATTTCATCAAGCTGACGGTCGGGCAAGGTGATCGTGATCTTGGCGGTTGCCATACCGTTCACCATACCACAGCGACCGCCGGTCAGCATCCCGCAAGTCTTCGCACGAAATTTACATCGCCCTCCAGGAAGTCGTACTCCGTCAAGGCGGCGCGTGGGGCCCATTCGATGGCGGCGTAGACGCGGTTGTCGATCTCGCCCGCGAAGGCTTCCACTGTGAAGAAGATCAGCAGGATCGGAGCGCGCCCGGGATACGCGTACTCGTAGCGGGTGACCTCCGGCCCAATCGCGGCCTCTATGCCCAGCTCCTCTTTTAGCTCGCGCGCGAGCGCCGCCTCGGGCGATTCGCCCGGCTCGATCTTGCCTCCGGGGAACTCCCATTTGAGCGGATGCGGCCCCTCCGCGCGCCGCTGACCGATCAGAATGCGGCCCTCGCGCTCGATCAGCCCCGCGACCACCCTGGTCACCGCTTTATTAAGCCTAAATTAATGTGATTCAAGGACATACCCGCATCCGGAGCGCGTCCGCGCACTTCTAATTGAATAGAACCGGATGGAAAAGCAGTTCGTCTTCTATGATCCCACGGGGCGTCGCTGGTCCCGTTTTCGGAAACTCGTGACGGCGGCGGGCGTGGTCGGCGCGGCGCTGATCGCGCTGCTGACCGTCTGCGTGATGCGGAATCCGCAGTTGCCCGCGGCTGGGCTCCGCTCGGTCGAGCACCTCGCGAATTTCGGCGAAGTGCCCGTCATCACCAAGGGCGAAAAGGCCGCCATGGCGGTGCCTTTCCACGTGCACAAGCTGAACTACGTCAAAAACGGCGGCAGCCCCGTGCTGCATATGAAGACCGCCGCCAAGGCCGTTGACGGCCAGCCGCTCGTGTTCGGCTATTACGTCAACTGGGATCCCGCCAGCCTGGTCTCGCTGCGCCTGAATCTGAACAAGCTCACGCACGTGGTCGCCGAGTGGAGCACGCTGCAGGATGGCAAAGGAAACATCAGCGACGACTCCGACAACACCGTCATCCAGATCTGCCGCGACGCGCACCTGCCCGTCCTGATGCAGGTGAACAATTTCCGGAATA
>JAICMB010000149.1 GCA_025929455.1 Bryobacteraceae bacterium
ATGACGGATCCCGTGACGACACCGCAGCTATCGCTGGCGCGCGCGAGGGCGTTCGTCTGCTGCGCAATCCCGGCAATCGCGGCAAGGGTTATGCGGTGCGGCACGGAATGTTGGCGGCGCAGGGCGACTGGATCCTATACAGTGACGCGGACCTGTCGACGCCGATCGAGGAAGTGGACAAGCTATATAGGGCAGCCGTTGCGGGTGGGGCCCCCATTGCGATCGGCTCGCGCGCCATCGATCGTTCGCTCATCCGCGTGCACCAATCGAGCGCGCGGGAGTTATCGGGGCGGGCGTTTAACTTAGTGATGCGCGCGGTTACGGGCTTGCCGTTCCGAGATACGCAATGCGGATTCAAGCTGTACCGGCGCGATGCTGCGCAGGAGGTGTTTTCGCGCCAGGTGCTGGACGGGTTCAGCTTCGACGTCGAGGACTTATATATTGCGCGGTGGCTGAAGATCAAGGCGGTGGAAGTGCCGGTGGTGTGGGCTAACTCGGAGGGGACGACCGTGAGTCTGGCGAACGGCCTGAAATCGTTTGCGGATTTGTGGAGGATTCGGTGGCAGAAGAGGTGAGTGGGTTGGCGGAGTAGGTAAGGGCGCTTGTTGCTGAGAAAAGCCGGGGTACCGCTAGAGACAGGTCGCCTCGAGACGCGCCTGCTGCGGCTGAATTCCTGGCCTTGTACGCGGAGCTTTTTCATGTTGACGTGCGCGGCTTCGAGTTCAATCGACATTTCCCGAGCGAGCCGACGCTTGCGTCGGTTTTAAGTTCACGTTCAGAGAAATGAACCGCAGCAACGAGGATCTGGCGTTACGGATCTGTTTGCGCCGCAAAAACGCGAGCCTGGAATTGCATGCCCAGTGCCGAATGATGCCGGCGTGAGCAGTTATACGTGACTGATATCGCGCGGCACGCCTAGTCAGCGCATCATCGAAGCAAACCTCGCTGCACCCATAAAACGGCAGGACGCACGGCGGGCTGCGATAGCATGGGACAAGTGGGTGTCAGTTGTTGCCGCGCCGCGGCGTTGTTGTGCTGTATCGTGCCGCTTTGCGCGGCGGCGGTGGTTGGCGGGGCACTTGATGTTATTCGATCGGGTTCGTTTGCCTCCGGCGCACCGGCCGGCCGCGAATTGCGAGTTCTTGACTGGAACATCGATCGCGGGCGCGCGTTTGAACAGATCGTGCATGAGATTGAGGCGGCGCGCCCGGATATCGCTATTCTTCAAGAAGTCGATTTGAATGCGCGCCGCTCCGGACGGCGTGACGTGTCGCACGATCTTGCCGCGCGCGTGGGTTTGAATTACGCGTTCGCGCCGGAATTTCAGGAACTCGGGCAAGGCCAAGACGAGCAGCCTGCGTTCCACGGGCAGGCGCTGCTCACGTCGCTCCCGGTTATCCGCACGCGTGTGCTGCGCTTCAAAACTCAGTCGGGCTTCTGGAAGCCGCGGCCATTCCTTCCGCGCTGGGGAGTCATGCAGCGGCGTGTGGGTGGGCGCATGGCGCTCGTTGCGGAACTGCGCTATCGCCGCGCTCGGCTGATCGTGTACGATGTGCACCTCGAAAGCCGCAGCTTCGGACGACTCCAGATGGCGCAACTGAACGAGGTGCTCGCGGACGCGCGGCGCTACGGGGCGGATGCTGCTATTCTCATCGCGGGCGATTTCAACTCGCTGTACAACGGGCACGCGTTGCGACGGCGTCTCGAGAGCGCCGGATTCCGGAATTGCTTCGGCGAGAAGCGCGTGCGCACACACGTGTTCACGGGTGCGATCGATTGGATCGCGGCGCGCGGCCCTATTCAATTACGCAATGCGCACGCGCACCACGGCATCGGTGGATCGGACCATTTCCCCGTGACGGTCTCGGCAGTGGTGGACCGCTAAGATTCCTGCGAAGTCAGCGGCTGACTTGCTCCAGGACATCGGCGGCGCGAGCGGCGGCGCCGGGCCGGGCGAAGGTGCGTGCCCGAGCGCCCAGGGCGGTGAGCGCGGCGCGGTCGGCATTCAGTTTCGTTATTTCATCGAATAGACGCTGGCCGGTCATCTCCGAATCGAGGACCAGGCGTGCGGCCCCGGCGCGGGTGAACGCCTCCGCATTGTGGAGTTGGTGGTTGTCGGCGGCGAAAGGGAAGGGAACCAGGATGGACGGTTTGCCGGCGGCGGCGAGTTCGGCTACGGCGCCGGCGCCCGCGCGGCAGACCACGAGATCGGCTTCGGCGAAGACGGCGGGCATGTCCTGAATAAACGGGAGCACGAGGCCGTCGGTGCCGGAGTCGACGAACTCGGCGGCGATGCTGTCGTAGGCCTCGCGGCCGGTCTGGTGAATGAAGCGCACACGCACGCCGGAGGCGCTGAATAGCGCCCAGCTTGCGCGCGCGGCTTCGTTGAGCGTACGCGAACCGCGGCTGCCGCCCGTGACGAGCACGTTCAGAACTTCGCCGGGCGGGCGCTCGGGTAACTGGAAGAATTCGGGGCGGACGGGGAGGCCGGTGATTTCGGTCCGTCCGCGGGCGAAGAACCGCTCGGCTTCAGGGAAGCTGAGCAACGCGCGCGAGACAAAGCGGCCCACCCAGCGGTTGGCCGCGCCGGGCATGGCGTTGGGCTCCATGACGACGATCGGCACGCCGCGCAGGATCGCGCCTAAGACGACCGGACCCGCGACGTAACCGCCCATGCTGAAGACGGCGGCGGCATGCTGGCGCAGGATGCGCGAGGCGCGGCGCTGCGCGAGCGGGAGTTGCAGCAGGGTGCGCGCGATCTGCGCCGCGCCGACGCGTTTCAGGCCGCCCGCTTCGATGTACTCGATGTCGAAACCGGCTTCGGGCACCATGCGCGCTTCAAAGCCGGTGCGCGTGCCGACGAAGACGCACTTGTGACCGCGCGCTTTGAGCTCACGCGCGACCGCGAGGGCGGGGATTACGTGGCCGCCAGTGCCGCCGCCCGCCATGATGAAGGTGCGCTTCACGAGAGGACGCTACGGCGGCGGACGACGGGCAGCCAGCAAGACGGGCCGCCCCACTGGTTCCAGGTCAACTGGCGCGCTCGCTGATGCTGAGCAGGATACCGAGCATGATCAGCGTGCTTAACAGCGAGCTGCCGCCGTTGCTGATCATCGGAAGCGGAATGCCCTTGGTGGGTCCGATGTCCAGCACTACGCTGATGTTCACGAGCGCCTGCACGACAATGGCGGACGTGAGCCCGAGTGCGAGGTAGCGGCCGAAATCGTCAGGCGCGATCCAGAACAGGCGGTAGCCGCGCCACATGATTACGAGAAATCCGGCGAGCACGGCGGTGCATCCGAACAGGCCCAATTCCTCGCCGACGACCGCGTAGATGTAATCGGTGTGCGCTTCGGGCAGGTACAGAATTTTCTGACGGCCGCGCATGAGCCCGACACCGAACGCACCGCCACTGCCGACCGCGATGCGCGATTGCCTTGGTTGATAGGTGGGATCGCGGGTAGTGATCGATTCGCTGACGTAGCGCTTGACGTGCCCGTTGGGATCGATGGTGTCGAGGATCTTGTAGTCGGGATCGACGTAGGCGACGACGCGCGCGAGGCGGTATGGTTTAGCAGCGACCGAAACCATCGCAAGTACGATGCCGAGCGCGGCGGCGGTAACGAAGTAGCGCCGCTGCAGGCCTGCGACGAAAAACATGACGGCGGCGATGGCGACCAGCACAATGGCGGTGCCGAGGTCGGGCACAACCACCGTGAAAGCGAGCACGGCGAGCGCGATAGCGGCGGGGATCAAGGTGTGTCTGTCGTTCACATCGCGCTCGCGTTCGGTGATGAACCAGGCGAGGAACAGCGCGAGGGCGGGCTTCGCAAATTCCGACGGCTGAATGCTGCCGAGCGACCCCAGGCGGAACCAGCGGTGCGTGCGCGCGTCGGCGACGTAGACCATGACCAGCAGCATGAGCGTGATGCCGAGACCGGCAAACGCCCACCGGGGGCTGCGCAGGACGCGGTAATCCTTGCGCTTGAAATACATCAGCACGATGAAGGACGCCACCGCCCAGACGAGCTGGTGGACGAGGAAATGCCCGCTCCAGACCTTCAGCTTGATGGCCGCCATTACAGACGACGCGCTGTAGATCATCACGAGGCCGAACGCGACCATCAGCACGATCGTGGTGAACAGAACCCAATCCGTTTTGAGCCGTTGCGCCATGTGTCTCCTCTAGCTGGTGCGTACCACGGGTTCGAGATTATTGACGAGCTGTTTGAACACGCGCCCGCGGTGTTCGTAATTCTGAAACTGGTCGAAGCTCGCACAGGCGGGAGCGAGCAGGACCGTATCGCCTGCCTTCGCATCGCGCGAGGCGGTTTCAATCGCGCTTTCGATCGTTCCGCTGAGGACCAACGGAACGGCATCTGCAAGTTCGCCGTGGATCTTGTCCGCCGCGGCGCCGATTAATAGCGCTGCGACAGCTTTCTCACGCAGCGGCTCGATGAGGGGAGCATAGCTCGCGCCCTTGTCTTTTCCGCCCAGAATAATCCATAAGCGGCCCGGAAATGCGTCGATGGCCTTGAGTGTCGCGTCGACGTTGGTCGCCTTCGAATCGTTATAGTAATCGACGCCGTTCAGCGTGCGCACGAACTCGATGCGGTGCTCAACGCCGGGGAAGGTGCACACGGCAGCGGTGATTTGCGCCAGCGACGCTCCGGCCAAGCGCGCGGCGATTGCCGCGGCCAAGGTGTTCTGGATATTGTGGCGGCCGCGCAGCGGGATGTCGGCCGCGCGCAGGAAAACATCGCCGTCGAAGTTGATACCGTCGCCCTCGAGGTAGGCCCCGGGCGTCACAGGGCGCTCCAGGCTGAACCACAGCGGGGTGGCGTTGGTGAACGAAGCGAACGCAACGCAGGTGGCGTCATCGGCGTTCAGAATGGCGAAATCGCCTTCGCGCTGCAGCTCGAACAGGCGGCGCTTCGCGGCGGCGTAGTTGTCGAAGCTGTAATGCCGGTCGAGATGGTCGGGCGTGATGTTGAGACAGACGCCGACACGCGCGCGGAAGGTTTGCGCGGCTTCAAGTTGGAAGCTGGAAAGCTCCAGCACGTTCCACTGATCCGGGCGCGAGCTCTTCACGAGTGCACACGGGGCTGTGCCGATGTTGCCGCCGACCTGCGAAGGGATGCCGCTCTCGTGCAGGATGTGGCCGGTGAGCGCGGTGGTGGTGGTTTTGCCGTTGGAGCCCGTGATCCCGATGGTTTTGCCCGCGAGAAACCAGGAGGCGAGCTCGACGTCACCGATGACTTGTACGCCGCAGGAACGCGCGTCGTTGAGCAGCGGGAGATCGAACGGCACGCCGGGCGAGAGTACGATCAGCTCCGCGCCGGCGATCGCTTCACGCGTTTGGGGCTCTACGGCAATGCCGGCGGCGTCGCCGGAGGGTTTCTCGTCAACGGCGCGGACGACGGCGCCCTTTTCGCGGAGAAGTTCGACCGCGGCGATGCCGGAGCGGGCCATGCCGATGACGGTGACGCGTTTTCCGGCCAGGTTGGTCATGGATGGTCGCGGACGAGGGCAGGCACCAAGACTGCCTGCCCTACTCCGAAATTTTTGTGGGGTGGGAAGGTTCTGAGCATACTAGCGGAGTTTTAGCGTGGTCAGGGCGAATAATGCCATGACCAAGCCCGCGATCCAGAAGCGCGTGATGATTTTCGACTCCTGCCACCCGAGCGCTTCAAAGTGATGATGCAACGGCGCCATCTTGAAAATGCGTTTACCGCGCAGTTTGTAGCTGCCGACCTGCAGGATTACGGACAGCGCTTCGATGACGTAGATGCCGCCGATGAAGATGAGCAGGACTTCCTGTTTGATCAGCACCGCCACAGTGCCGAGCCCGCCGCCGAGCGCGAGCGAACCGACGTCGCCCATAAATATTTCGGCCGGATGCGCGTTGTACCAGAGGAAGCCGAGCGACGCTCCGGTCATCGCGCCGCAAAAGATCGTTAGCTCCGCCGTGCGCGGGATGTGCACCAGGTCGAGATACTCGGCCATCTTCGCGTTGCTGGTTACGTAGGTGAGTACGGTCATTGCTCCCGACGCGACGATCATGAGGCCGATGGCGAGTCCGTCGAGCCCGTCGGTGAGATTCACGGCGTTGCTGGCGCCGACCAACACGAAGGCGACGAATATATAGAAGAAAAGAAAAGCAAGCGGATAGGTCCAGGCGCTCGCGAGATAGTGCTCGATCAGCAGGTCGGGCTTCCACGTCTTCATGAACGGCACGTTCATGTTGGTGGAGTAAGCACGCTGCGCGTGCAGGATGAGCAGAATGAAGCCGATCACCAGCGCCGCGAGGATTTGCAGGCCGAGTTTGCCGCGCGCCGTGAGGCCGAGATTGCGGTGCCTCCGCAGCTTGGTGTAGTCGTCGTAAAATCCGATGGCGCCGAAACTCAGCACGCCGAAAATTGCGATCCAGACGTAAGGGCTGCTCAGGTTGGCCCACAAAAGCGTGGGCACGATGATCGAGATCACAATGAGAACGCCGCCCATGGTGGGCGTGCCCGCTTTTTTCATGTGCGATTTGGGGCCGTCCTCGCGGATGTACTGGCCGATCTGAAATTCTCGCAGTTTGGAGATCAGCCAGGGGCCGAGCACGATGCAAAGAAACAACGCCGTGAGACTGGCGAACGCCGTCCGGAAGGTGTTGTATTGAAAAACTCGAAATCCCGAGACGTAGGGATGAAGCTTAACGTAGAACAGCCAGTACAGCATGAATAAGTTACCCGGCGGCTCCGGTAGGAGCGGCGGGCGTCATAAAAGCCTCGAGTGCGCGTTCGACGCGGGTACCGCGCGAACCCTTGAACAGAATGACGTCTCCTTTGCGAGCGATATCTTGCAGACGCGCGCCGGCGCCGGCGGCGTCTTCGAAAAAGGATACGGCGGTGGGCGGCATGCCGGCCGCGATGGCGCCGTCGATCATGGCGCGCGCATCACCGCCGACGGCAAGCAGCAGGTCGATGCCGCACGCGGCAGCGTAGCGTCCGGCTTCACGATGCAGCGGCTCGGACCAGCGTCCCAGCTCACGCATCTCGCCGAGCACGGCGATGCGGCGCGCCGCGGGCGTGTCGTGCAGCACGTCGATCATGGCGCGCACGGCGTCGGGATTGGCGTTATAGCAGTCGTTCAAAATCGTGATTCCGTCGATGACGAGCCGCTCGCCGCGCATTTTGCCGGGCTGGAGCTCGCGGACGGGTCCGGTGAGGCGGGTCGCGGGAATACCGTAGATTCGCGCGACCGCAATGCCGGCCAGAATGTTCAATATCGCATGCCGGCCGGATAGCCGGGTTTCTATATGCGTGTCGCCCACGCGGAAGCGGGTGCCCTCGGGCGTGGGCTCGTTTGCTTCGGCGCGCACGTCGGCGATTTCGCTCGCGACACCGAAGCGGATCACGCG
>JAICMB010000768.1 GCA_025929455.1 Bryobacteraceae bacterium
AACTTTCCGGATCGCAGCATCCGTGACATTCCCGCCGAAGTGACGCGCCAGCTCCGCGCGTCTTCATTCGCCTCACGCGTGCAACCCGGCGCGCGCATTGCCATCGGCGTCGGCAGCCGCGGCATCGCCAACATCTCTACTATCGTGCGCGGCATCGTCGAGTACTGGAAGGCGAACAAATGCCAGCCGTTCATTTTCCCCGCGATGGGGAGCCACGGCGCGGCGACTGCTGAAGGCCAGGCCGACGTACTCGCGCACTACGGCATCGATGAAGCCAACATGGGTTGCCCCATCGTGAGCGAACTTGATGTCGTTTCGCTCGGCTCTACCGCCGACGGCATCGAGGCATTCATGGACCGCAACGCGTATACGAGCGACGGCGTGATGCTGGTGGGGCGCGTCAAATGGCACACCGACTTCGCGGGCGCGATCGAAAGCGGTCTGTTCAAGATGATGGCGATCGGCCTCGGGAAATTCGCGGGCGCGAAGCGCTATCACACGTACGCGTACAAGCTGGGCCTGGAACACATTATCCGCACGGTCGGCCGGCAGGTGCTCGCGTCGGGCAAAATTCTCGGCGGGCTCGCGATTCTCGAAGACGCGAACCACAACACCGCGCAGCTCACGCCGGTGCCGGTAGAGAAAATGGAGCAGCGTGAGGAAGAGCTGCTGGCCCTCGCGAAAAGTTGGATGGGCAAAATTCCGGTCCCGCAATTGGACATTCTCATTCTGGACGAGATCGGGAAGAACATCAGCGGCGCGGGCATGGATACGAAGGTCGTGAACCGCAGCGTGAATGGCGAATCGAACATCTGGCCCGACACCCCGCGCATCGAGCGCATTTTCATCCGCGGCTTGAGCAGCCATAGCTACGGCAACGGCGTCGGCCTCGGCATGGCGGAAGTGGTGCACGACCGGCTGCTCGAACGCATCGACTGGAATCCCACGCGTATCAATTCGCTCACGGCCTCGACGCCCGCGGCGATTCGCACGCCAATCCATTACCCGTCCGACCGCGAGTGCCTGGAGCGCATCTCGACGACGGTGGGCAAGGTCGATCTGAACGAAGTTACATACGGATGGACTCGCAACTCGCTGGAGCTGACCGTCCTCAAACTGAGCGAAAATCTGCGCCCGCAGATCGATGCCAATCCTTTGTTAAGCGTGATCGGCGGTCCGGAACCGATGGACTTCGATGCCGCCGGTAATCTGCCCGCGTCCGTGCTGGCCGGCGAAACGGTTGGCGCGCACTGACCCTAGGGTCTTCTACCCAATTCACCCGATGGAACATTACTACTAGGTAATGTTCTTATAAGTAGGTCTAGCTGTGTCAGGTTCTATACGTTACATTTCTCTGTTTGGGCTCGTTTGTACGGGCTTGGTCTGTACGTTTGTCGCAGGCCGCATGTCGGCGACACAAACGGCTGCGAATTTGCCAGGTTCCTCCCGTGCGCTCGAATTGCACGCGCATACGCGCGGCCATAATGTCCGGGTGGTTTGGAATCCGCGCGCACGCGCGCTCGATACGGCCGACCGCGGTGTGCTCACGATTCATGACGGCGCTGCGATTCGTACGATCCCGATCGCGGCCGAGGATCTGCGCGCAGGAACGGGCGCGACGTACGAAGCGGCATCCAATCAGGTCAGCGTGCGCCTCGACGTGCTCAAACGCAACGCGCGGGAAGCCAGCGAATCGGTGGTCGTATTATTACCGCCCGAGGTGGCAGCGGCGCCCGTGTTGCAGCCTGTCGTAAACACAGCAGACCGCGCCGCAACGGTTCATGTTCGCCAGCACGTCGCGATGGAATGCCTCTCGGGCGGCGGCATTCCGGGCCACTTGTACACACGCCCGCGGCCTCTGGATATGCCGCGAGTCGAAGTGCCGGCGTCCGCTGCGCGCGACCTGCCCGCC
>JAICMB010000520.1 GCA_025929455.1 Bryobacteraceae bacterium
CGATGTAGAGCTGGATGACGATTGTGCCAGCGCCAGCGAGGGCGCGAAAACCATTCCGCAGGAAGCTAGTATGATTGCGCCCAACGAATTCCGTAGTCTCATAGATATTCTCCTTCGTTTGGGTGGAGGCGCAGGCACCCGGCACGGCGGCCGCACTATGCGCACTGGGTCTCCGTATATGGGACGCCCCTCCGGACGCGAAATGTGAGCCATAATCGAGGGCTCGCCAGCGTGGAAAACGTTGTGTTTACAGCTTTACGGCGAGTGTCAGGCCATCCGCTATGGGCAGCGTTGTAGTGAGTACGCGGGTATCGGCGACAATTTGTTTATTAAAGGCGGCAATGATCCGTGCGTTGTCGCTGGACGGCTCCGGATCGAGCACGCGCCCGCTCTGCAGAACATTGTCGATAGCGATTGTTCCACCCGTGCGAAGGAGAGCAAGCGTGAGTTCGAAGTACTCGGGGTAGGACGGTTTATCGGCATCGATAAAGGCAAAATCGAAGCTGCCCTGGCCGCCTTCGTCCAGCAGCGTACGAAGCGAGTCCGCGGCGCGGCCGATGATGAGGCGAATGCGGTCGCGTACGCCGGCTTCGGTCCAGTATCGTTCGGCCGTGGCCGTATATTCGCGGCTGATGTCGCACGCTACCAGTTCGCCGCCAGACGGGAGTTCCATAGCAACGGTGAGCGAGCTGTAACCGGTGAACACGCCGATTTCGAGCGCGCGTCGCACGCCTAACGCATGCACCAGGACACGAAAGAGTTGGCCCTGCGCCGGGGTGATCTGCATGACGGCGTTCGGCAGCGGCGCCGTTTCCGCGCGTAGACGTGCGAGCAGGGGCGGCTCTTCGACGAACTCACTCAGGTAATCGCGCACGCGCGTGTCGACATAGGATGCTTTCGCATCGCTGGGGTCCATGCGTTTCACTGTAGCGAAGCGGGGCTGCCATAATGAGCTTTCATGCAACGTCTGAATCGTTCCGCGCTTCTGGCGGCGGCTTGCGCGCTCGCGGCCGTCGGCGCTTCGCAGCCTCGCCGCGTGACGGACGCGGAGGTCACGCGCGTGCAGAAATCCGTGCTTCTCATTGACACACACAATGACGTGACGAGTGACACCGTTACCGGATTCGATATCGGCAAGGCCAGCACGTTTGGTCAAACCGACATTCCGCGTTTACGCCGCGGCGGCGTGGGCGCGCAGTTCTTCGCGGTGTACGTCGATTCGAAATACGTGAAGGGCAATCACTCGGCGCATCGCGCGCTGGAGATGATCGACACGGTGCGGCACGACATTATCGATCGTTATCCCGACACCTTCGCACTCGCGTTAACTGCCGCCGATATAGAGCGTATCCACAAACAAGGGAAAATCGCGGCGCTACTCGGCGTCGAAGGAGGGCATGCCATTGAGGACAGCTTGCGCCTGCTGCGCGATTACTATCTGCTCGGCGTGCGCTACATGACGCTGACGCACACCAATACGAACGATTGGGCCGATTCGTCGGGCGACATGGACAAACCCGGCGTAGCACATCACAACGGGCTCACGCCGTTTGGGCGCGACGTGGTGCACGAGATGAACCGACTCGGGATGATGGTGGACATCTCGCACGTGGCGGATAAAACGTTTTGGGATGCGCTCGATGCGAGTTCAGCCCCGCTGATTGCATCGCATTCTTCGTGCCGTGCGCTGTCGAATGTGCCGCGCAACATGACAGACGACATGATTCGCGCACTGGCGCGCAAGGGCGGCGTAATTCAGATCAATTTCTCGTGCGACTTTCTTTCGCAAAAAACGGCCGACGCGGAGCAAGCGATTCTGCCGAAGCTGCACGCCGCGGAGAGTGCGAACGATCGCGCTCTCGTTGCCGAGTTGGGGAAGGGCTTGCCGCGAGCAACCCTTTCTGATGTCGTCGCGCACATCGATCACGCTGTAAAGATCGCGGGCGTGGGCGCGGTCGGGCTGGGCAGCGACTTTAATGGTGTGTCCTGCACACCCGCGGGGCTGGACGACGTGTCTAAATTTCCGAACCTCACACGCGCGCTGCTCGACAAAGGCTACACGCAATCCGAGATCGCGCAAATTTACGGTGGGAACACCCTGCGGCTGATGCGCGCGGTAGAGGCCGCGGCGCGACACTAAAAAAACCCGCTCAGGCCGTCCCGATATACGGCCTGGCGGGCTAGTTTCCTTCAGAGGAGGGGCGTTTACAGGTTCAATCCCCGCTTTATTAGAACCCGAAACCGGCCTTGAAATCTCTACGGTAGATTCCGTAGGACCGCCTACAGCGGCGCACAAACCGTGAGATGCCGCGTTAATTACGCCCGCAAAGATCGGGAGTGCGGCACATTCCGCCGGGGCACGACGGCATCGGCGCGGCGCCGGCGCGCGCGTGAGAATGTGCGGCGAATGTAGAAAGCTGCATAGCCACGTGATCTTTGCCGCACGACGGGCACGCGACCCCATCGGCCTGCGTGGTGCTTTTCATCAGCTTCTCGAATTTCGTCCCGCAGTCCTGGCAGGCATATTCGTAAATCGGCATAAGCGTTACCTTTCGAGCAACTCCAATCCAATCGTATCAAGGAAGCTCAGGATGGCGGATCCCGGAGCGATGCTGTTATTCACGACGAGCGAGAATGCCACCGGACCGTGCGTCTGCGAAAACGCATACCCCGACAGCGCGCGCACGTGCGACAGACTGCCGGTCTTGGCGTGTATGGCGCGAGCGGCCACGATGTTGTGAAAACGGTGCTGGAGAGTGCCGTCATCGCCGCCCACCGGCAACAGCGAAACCCACTCGTCACGGTGTGGTGAGCGATACATGTACAGCAGCAGTTTCGTAATCGCCTGCGGCGCGATAAGCGTGTTACGCGACAGGCCCGATCCGTCGAAGATGCGGTATTCACTGTCCGCGATGCCGGCCTGCCGCAGAAAGCCGGCCTCCACTTTCAATCCGGCATCGGCCGTGCCGTCGTGCGCGATCGCCGCGCCCAGTTCGCGCAGCGCCGCCTCGGCATGCAGGTTCTGGCTGACTTTATCGATCACCTGCACGATTTGTACCAGCGGCGGCGACATGCGCGAGGCGAGTTCGATACCGACGGGCGCGAGATCGGGCGGGCCGCTATCTTCCGGCCAGCGATGGCGCGCCGCGATGCCGCCGCTAACGCGGATGGCGCGACGTTCGAGCGCGTCGCGAAACAAAGCGGCGGCCCATAGAGCGGGATCTCCTGCTCCCAGCAGATCCACTTCGGGCTTTGCACCTGCGGCAATCTGGCGTGTAATGCGTAGTTGCCGCGCGCC
>JAICMB010000252.1 GCA_025929455.1 Bryobacteraceae bacterium
GACTGGGCCGCGCCGGTCAGCCCGGGGCATCGTGCGGCGGTGGACGAGGCGGGTTTGGCAACCCGCCGCAGGCTGACAGCCTGCCCCACGTCGGAGCGTCGGCGAGGGGAAGTTCCTCAAAAGCGCCAGACGACCCTGGCGGGACGTCGCTGCGAACAGAAGCTCGGCGGATGAGCTTTCTGAAAACAAATAAGTTAGGTCTGAGTTTCTGGAGAGACCCGCTGCTGGCCTGGAGGCCTGCCCCACGGCGGCATGTAGCGAAGAAATTAGGATGTAGCAATAGAACGGTTGAGACGGTTTGTTCAAAATGGCAGGTTCGTCAGCAGGAACTTGCCGCCGCTCGCCGCGACAATGTGCACAGCCGATGGACCGACCGCGCGCTCGATGCGGGGAAGCTTGGGGCCTTCGACGAGCAGGTAGTAACGCTGCTGTTGCGGCCACAGTTGCGCCAGGCGCGCATCGTCGATGAACACATCCGGCGCGCCGGGGGCGTTAGAGCCGTACTCCAGATTCGTCTTGCGCCCGTTCAGCAGCAGCGCGGAACGATTCGTGTAAAAGAACACGGACGAGAACGTGTAGTATGCGTCGTCTTCGATCAACTGGCCCGGCGGCGACTTGACCAGCGCAGCAGCGAGCGGGCGCGATGACATGTAGGGATCGAACGCGATCAGCGCCAGGCGCGCACCCACGAAGAACACCACCATCATGCCCGCCGCCGCGAACCATGCGCGTCGACCGCGCAGCATCAGCAGGCCGGCCGCGCCCGCCGCGAAGGCCGCGCCAGCCACAATCAGCGGCGCGCGCAGGTATGCGAACGATTCGAGCGTCAGGTCGCCCATGTGCCCCAGCGACAGCGTGTACGCACTCGGATGTTGCGCGAGCGCACGCGCGATATCGCCGGGCGTCGGGACGTCCCAAATGCAAACGAGAATCGTCGCGATGACTACCGCCGCAGCACCCACGATTCCTGCGAGAACCTGCCGGCCAATCTTCACCGCGCGTCCACCGGCCGCCACGGCACAGCCAAGCAGCAGCGCGAAAGCCGGATACGCGGGCATCGAGTAATACTCCTGCGTTGAAGAAAACGTGAAGAACACCAGCACGCAGGCGATCCAGCAGAGCGCTAACAGGCGCATGCGCGACGCGCGATCGTCACCACGGAAGCGCAGCCGTGTCACCTTCGGCAGGAACACGCTCCACGGGAACAGCCACGCGAAATGCAGCAGCCAGAACCACAGGCGCGGCACGGTGTTGTAATCGCGCGGATAGCGCAGATTTAGGAAACGCAGCAGGTGCTCGTTGATGAAATAGAACCAGAAGAACCCGTGATACTGGCCGGGACCGCTGTGCATCGTGAACTCGAAATAGGGCGGATTTCGTAAAGTCGCGAGCACGTGCCATGGCGCCGCGATCGCGAGCGCCAACAGCGCGGCGGTGAAAATATGCAAACGCCGCCACGTTTCGCGCCGGAACAGTTGCCGGGTGCACGCGAGATAGATGATCGCAGTCCCAATGGGAAAAACCGCCGCGATCAATCCTTTGAGCAACAGACCGATGCCGACACAGGCGCCCGCAACGTGCGCCCACCGGCCCGGATGAGGCTCGTCGCGATCCAGCGCGCGTGCAAATCCCCAGAGTGCCAGTGCGACGGACAACGTCAGCATGGCATCGGGAAGGAGAATGCGCGTGAAGAGCCACAGCCCGAGACACGTCGACATCACGAGCCCGCAGTACAGACCGGTTCGCTCGCCGAACGCCCACGCACCGATACGCGCCGCCGCCCAACACAGCAGAATCGTGAACAGCACGACCGGCAACCGCGCCGACCAGTCGTGCACCCCAAAAATGGCGAACGATACGGCGATGGTCCAGTACTTGAGCGGCGCTTTTTCGAGATACGCGATGCCATTCAGGTGCGGCGTGACCCAGTCGCCCGATTCGAGCATGTTGCGCGAGATCTGCGCCTGCACCGCGTCGACGTCGTCCATGAGCGACGGCGGGCTAAACACCGTGGCAAAATAAATCGCCGCGGTGAAAAGAATGACGATCAGCTGGTAATGACGAAAGCGGCGTCCGGCGTGGCGGCGTCCAATCGCGGGGTGGCATTTCGCCTCCAGCGATGCCTTATCCACGGCTACAGTATCGACAGACGCCATAGAAGGAACTTGCGCGCGTACGCCCCTATTTCGCTGCGCGCCGAATCACGTGCTGTAGAAAAGCTTTCTTTTTAAATGATACGACGAACGCGCGTTCGCATCAGTATTTTGGAACGGTGGGGTCGACTTTATCGCTCCACGCGAGAATGCCGCCCTGCATATTGCGGACTTTTTTGAAGCCGGCCTGCTTCAGGAAATCGACGGCTTTGGCGCTGCGCACGCCGCTCTTGCAGTGCGCCACGATTTCGTCGGCGGTGTTCAGCTCATTCACGCGCTTGGGCAACTCGCCGAGCGGGATCAGACGCGATCCCGGAATGCGGCAGATCTGAAATTCGTGCGGCTCGCGCACGTCGATCAGCACGAACGGCTCGCCGCGATCCTGCTTGGCCTTTACTTCTTCGGGAGTGATATCGCCTTCTTTCGCGGCGGTCGCCTGTGCCGCTTGACCCGGCTGAGGAACGCCGCAAAACTGGTGGTAGTCGATGAGCTTCGTGATGGTGCGATGCTCGCCGCACACCGGGCACTCCGGATTCTTGCGCAGCTTCAGCTCGCGGAATCGCATGCCGAGGGCGTCGTACAGCAGCAGCCGCCCGACCAGCGGTTCGCCGATGCCGAGGATCAGCTTCACCGTTTCGGTCGCCTGAATCAAGCCGATCGTTCCAGGGAGAATGCCTAGAACGCCGCCTTCAGCGCAGCTCGGAACCAGACCCGGCGGTGGCGGCTCGGGATATAAGCAGCGATAGCACGGCCCGCCCTCGTAGGCGAACACCGTGGCTTGCCCTTCAAACCGAAAAATGGAGCCGTAGACGTTGGGTATGCCGAGCAACACGCACACATCGTTCACGAGATAGCGCGTCGGGAAGTTATCGGTGCCGTCGACGACGATATCGTACGGCTTCAGAATGTCGAGCGCGTTCTCGCTGGTGAGCGCGGTTTCGTAGCGATCGATCTGAACATGCGGGTTGATGTCGATCATCGATTCGGCAGCCGAGTCCAGCTTCTTGCGCCCGACGTCCTTGGTGCCGTGAATCACCTGCCGCTGCAGGTTGGTGAAATCGACCACGTCGAAATCGACGACTCCGATGCGGCCCACGCCCGCTGCCGCCAGATACAATCCGAGCGGCGCGCCGAGACCGCCCGCACCGATCAATGCCACCTTCGCGTTCTTCAGCTTGAGCTGGCCTTCCATGCCTACTTCGGGAATGATGAGGTGGCGGCTGTAGCGCAGGATCTCGTCTTTGCTGAGCGAAGTCGCGGCTTCGGTTTCGCTAGGAGGCGGAGCGACCGCGCTCGAACCGCCGGCAATGCTCGGGACGATCGAGATAGTATCGCCGTCTTTTACCGGCGTGCTTTCTTTGTTCAGGTAGCGGATGTCCTCGTCGTTGACATACACGTTGACAAAGCTCCGCAGCTTGCCTTCGTCGCTATAGAGGTGGCGTCGCAGGTCGCCGTAGTGCGACGTGAGCGACTGCAACACATCGCCCACGGTTGCACCGCCGAGCTCGACGGAGTCCTTCTTATCGGCGTACTGCCGCAGAGGCGTCGGAATCAGAATCTTAGCCATAAATCAATTCTTCCTTGGGGGCGCTGGTCTGGTCGAAATCCGGCCGGTAGCTGTTGGCGTGATCGAAGCGCCCGTCCTTTATAGAAAGCACGACGTAGGAGAACCACGGGACGCTGTTCGCCAGATCGCGCTTGGAAAAGTACGCATCGCAATTCGGATGCGAGTGGAAAATCCCCACGATCTCGAAGCCCTCGCGCCGGGCTTGTTCGTCGGCGCGGTGCAGGTCCATCGGATCGAGCACGAAAAAATCTTCTTGAGGCCCGGTGTAAACGTTCGGCAGCGGAGTGGCGCGCGTCACCACGCCCTCTTTTCCAATCATGACGCCGCAGCCTTCCTTCGGGAATGTCGATTCGACGTGCGCCACCATGGTGCGCCACGCCGCGGGGTCGATGCGCAGCATACTAGCCACGTTCGTGCCAGAAGTGCTCGCTCAGATACTTGTAAGCGTTGTCCGCGAAGATCGTCACAATGACGCCGGTCTCGCCGCGCTTGACCAGACGCTGACCGATTTCGCGTGCGGCGACCAGGTTGGCGCCCGAGGAGATGCCGACCAGCAGCGCCTCTTCGCGAGCCGTGCGGCGAATCATGTGGTAGGCGTCCTCGGTCTCGATCCAGATGTTGTCGTCGGCGGCAGCCGCGTCGTAAATGCCGGGCACGATCGCGCTCGGCATGTGCTTCAGCCCTTCGAGGCCGTGGAAGCCCGAGGACGGCTGTGCCGAAATGCACTTCACGTGCGGCAGTTCGCGGCGCAGGCGGCGCGTAACACCCATGAAGGTGCCGCTGGTGCCCATGCACGCGACAAAGTGCGTGAGGCGGCCTTCGGTCTGCGCGATGATCTCGAGCGCGGTGCCGTCGTAGTGCGCTTTCCAGTTCTCCGGGTTGTTGTACTGGTCCGGATAGAAGTAAAGATCGGGGTCCGCCGCGTACACCTCGCGGCACTTCCGGATGGCGCCATCGGAGCCCTCGGCCGGGTCCGTCAGGATCATCTCCGCGCCGAAGGCTTCGAGGATGTTCTTGCGCTCCTGGGAGGCATTGCGCGGCAGGCAGAGCCGGACCTTATATCCTTTGTATGCGCCGATCATCGCGTAGGCGATGCCGGTGTTGCCGCTGGTGGAGTCGAGCAGAATTTTATCAGGCGTGAGGCGGCCGCTGCGCTCGCCCTCGCGCATCATAGCGTACGCGGCGCGGTCCTTCACCGATCCGCCGGGATTGAACCACTCGGCCTTGGCGTAAATTTCGACTCCCGGCAGGTCCGCCGCGATGCGGTCGAGCCGCAGCAGAGGCGTGTTGCCGATCTGTTCCAGGAGCCCGGTGGCGCCCGCACGAATTTCAGGGACAGCTATAGTAGCGAGCGGCATAACGCCTTGTTCCCCAATTGTAGGTCAATCACCCTGTTCTCTGTCAAGAATGAGGGATTACAGGGGAAGTACGGTTATGTGATGCAGGGAAGGGGGGTTGGGATGCGGAGACGTACTGCTGGTGCGCGTCATGGCATTTGCGGGTATTTTGGCAGGCGGTTATGCGGCCATAGGAGGAATTTCGGGGTCGCTTGACGGTGTTTCTGCACTTGGCGGTGCGTCGGACGGCGGAGGATCGCAGGCAGCAAGACTGCCTGCGCTACTTTCCTGAGTTGCGGCTTGCGAAACGAAGCCAACGGGCTGGGCCAGCGGGGTTTCGCGTTCGTTTATTGGTGTGGCTGCGCTTGGGGGTGGGTCGGACGGCGGAAGAGCGCAGGCAGCAAGACTGCCTACGCCACTTTCCTGAGTGGCGGGTTGCGGAACGAAGCCAACGAGGTTTTCTGGTTTGGTTGCTTGCGCTTGCAAGCGGTGCTTGCGGGCGAGGTCGAGTTCGCGCAGCGTGCGATAGTATTCACGCTCGGCGGCGGCGTTGTAGCGGAAGAAATTTTGCAGGCGCTTGGGATCGTCGGTGTAGAGCACGAGCGCGA
>JAICMB010000444.1 GCA_025929455.1 Bryobacteraceae bacterium
AAAGATATGCTGGGCCGCACGCCAGGAAATATTGTGGCGATCCGGCCCATGAAAGACGGCGTAATCGCCGATTTTAAAGTCACCGAGCGTATGCTGAATTATTTCATTCAGAAGGCGCATGGCCGCAAAATGCTGGTGCATCCCCGCATCGTCATCGGGGTGCCGAGCGAAATTACGCAGGTGGAAAAGCGCGCCGTCGTCGATTCCGCCTACCGTGCAAAAGCAAGCGAAGTCCATCTGGTGGAACAAGCCATGGTGGCGGCCATCGGTGCGGGCCTGCCCGTCACCGAACCATCGGGCAACATGGTTGTCGACATCGGCGGCGGCACCACCGACGTCGCGGTCATCTCGCTGTCCGGCATCGTCTATTCGCGTTCCGTGCGCGTCGCGGGCAACGAGATGGACGACGCCATCATGCAGTACCTGAAGCGCAAGTACAACCTGCTGATCGGCGAACGTACGGCGGAAGCGATCAAAATGCAGATCGGCTCGGCGTATTCGCTCGAAAAGCCGCTCACGATGGAGATCAAGGGCCGCAACCTCATCGAAGGCGTGCCCAAAACCATCACGATCGATGACAGCGAGATCCGCGAAGCGCTGGCCGAGTGTGTCGCAACCATTATGAACGCGATACGCGTCGCATTAGAGAGGACTCCTCCGGAGCTCAGCGCCGACATCAGCGACCGCGGCATCGTGCTCACGGGCGGCGGCGCGATGCTGAAGAATCTGGACAAGCGCATTCGCGAGGAAACCGGGTTGCCGGTGTCGATTGCCGAAGATCCTCTGGCGAGCGTCGTGCTCGGTACGGGCAAAATGCTCACCGACTTCAAGCTGCTGCGGCGCGTAGCGATCGAGTAGTCCAGCCCGCGGCTGCGGCGAGAGTTGTCGTATGGAATCCTTCCTGAGCAGATACCGGAACCTGACAGTTCTGCTCGTGGTCATTGTCGGACAGATACTGCTGCTCGCCTATCAGGTGAAGACCGGCAAAGACGTGCCGCTGATCCGCGCGTGGGCGGTGTCGGCGGTGACCCCCGTCGAGCGCGGCCTGGAGTTCATCCGCCGCAACACGATCGGGGTAGTGGAGGATTACTTCGTCCTGGTGCACGTGCGCGAGGACAATCGCAAGCTGCAGCGCGAGATGGGTCGCGCCACGCTCGAGAATACGTTCCTGAAGAACGAGTTGGCGCGGGCCGACCGTGTTCGCGATCTGAGCGTATTCCAGTCGCACACCCCGTCGAAGACGCTGGTGGCGGAAGTGATCGGCAACGGCACCGGCGCTAATTCCAAGGTCGTTTTTATCGACCGCGGATCGAACGATGGCGTCGAGAGCGGAATGCCGGTGATCACGCCCGCGGGCATCGCGGGCAAAGTGGTTTCCGCGTATCCTCGCGCATCGCTGGTGATGCTCATCACCGATCCGAGTTTCGCCGCGGGTGTAATTTCGCAGAAGAACCACGTGCGCGGAACACTAAAGGGCACCGGCGGCCCCAAGTGCACCGTCGATTACGTGCAAAACGAAGAGAAAGTGGACCCCGGCGAGATGTTTTACACCTCCGGGGACGACCGCATTTTCCCGCGCGGTTTGCCCGCGGGCCAAGTCACTTCGGTGCGGAAGGGGCGCAGCACGAAAGAGATTTACGTGACTCCCGCTGCGGTTCAGAGCGGCATCGACGAAGTGCTGGTGGTGACCAAGGGCGAGCATCAGCAGGTTCCGAAGCCGGACGAGACTGCGGCGAGCACCGCGCGCTACTCCATGCCGCCTCCTCCCGACGAGGCCAAAGCCGCGGCTGCGGCGAGCGCCGAGCCGACCACGCCGCTCGATAAACTGACCGACGAATATCGCGCGCTCGGGCAATCAGAGGGCTTCAAGTATGGAGAGGGCGCGCCGGGTGCGAAGCCGCCGGATTTCACCAAGCTTGGCAAAGCAAATCCGACTCCCGCGAAACCGGCTCAGCCTGGCGCGGCCAGGCCGTTCCTGGGCTCGGCGCCGCCCGCGCCGGAAGCTAAGCCCGCCACACCGCGTGTAACCCAGCCGAGGCCGAAGCCGGGTGAAACTGAGGACGGCGAGGCTCACAACGACAATGCGGATTTCGGTGAGCCCGCGCAGCCGCCCGCGCAAAAAACCACCGCGCCATCGCAGAAGCCGCCACAGGGCAGCCAGGCGAGACCCGCCGCCCCGCGGGAATCGGGCAATACCGAAATTTTGCCGCCGGCTCCGCCGCCGAAGAACCGCCGATGAACCACTATAGTGAACGGATGCTTACGGAGGCTCCGCGCAGATCGAGATCGCTGACGGTTCGCCCGTTGTGGCTGCTGCTGGTGGCGCTCGCGGCCATCCTGTTCCAGGTGTACGTGCCGCGCTTCGTGCCGCTGCTGTCCTATCTCGACCTGCCGCTGCTCATCACGGTGCATTTCGCGCTCAGCCGCGGCGAGCCGGTTTCCTCGCTGTTTTTCGGCGCTTCCATCGGTCTGGTGCAGGATTCGCTTTCGCACCAGCCGCTTGGCATGTTTGGCATCGTGAAAACGCTGGTCGGGTATTTTGCGGCCTCCGTAAGTCAGCGGTTCGAGCTCGAAAACCCGTTCATCACGTTCATCCTGGCGCTGTTCTTCTATTTCTTTCACCAGTTCTTCTACTGGGTGCTGGCGCGCGCGCTGCTGGCGCAATCGCTGGTATTCGATCCCGAGCAGGCGTTCGTTTTCGGCCTGCTGAACGCGGCCGTCGGACTGCCGCTGTTCCGGCTCTTGGATAAACTGAAGGTAGCGCCGTGAGCGCGTAAGCGATCTCCCGCCCGCAGCACCCCGTGAGAATTACATTCGACAGCGAGCGCCGCCACCCTTCGGGGGACGATCCGCTACGCGAGGACTCCAAATTCGCGAGCGGTAAAATCGCGTTTTTTCAGTACCTCACGGTCGCGATTTTCCTGTTCCTGATTTCCGGATTTTTCGAGCTGCAGGTTCGCAATCCGGACTTCTACCACGAGCTCGCTGAAGAGAACAGCATCAAGAGTATTCCGGTGCTCGCGCCGCGCGGCAAAATTCTCGACCGCGATGGCCGCGTGATTGTGGACAATCACGATTCCTACAGCCTGATCCTGACGCGCGAAAACCTGAAGTTCGAGCATTTGAAGCCGATCGCCGACGGCCTGAATCTCGATTACGACCAGTTGCTCGACCGGCTGCGGCGCTTTCGCTCCCGGCCGAGCTACGAGCCCATTGTCATCAAGGAAGACCTGACTCCGGAGGACATGGCGTTTGTCGAGTCGCATCGCGACGCATCGACCTATCCCGAGATGTCGCTGATCCACGCGCAGCGGCGCCTGTATCCACAGGACGGCTTGGCGGCGCACGCCATCGGCTACGTGGGAGAAATCAGCGACGCGGAACTGGATTCGCCGCAGTTTGCGAAATACAAGCCGGGCGACATCATCGGCAAGGATGGCATCGAGCGCGAATACAACGATTCCCTGATGGGTGTCGACGGCCAGCGCCGGGTGCTGGTGGACAACATGGGCCGCGAACGCCAGGTGCTGGTGGACAAGCCCGCTACTCCGGGCAAGGACCTGCAGCTCACGCTCGACATGGACCTGCAGGCCGTGGCGGAACTGGCGATGGAAAACAAGCGCGGCGCGGTGGTAGCGCTCGACCCACGCACTGGAGAAGTGCTGGCGATGGTGAGCAGGCCGGCGTACGACCCGAACCTGTTCGCCTCACGCATCAGCTCAGCGGACTGGAGCGCGCTGGTGAACAACCCGGACCACCCGCTGCT
>JAICMB010000211.1 GCA_025929455.1 Bryobacteraceae bacterium
GATCTTTCACGGAAGAAACCGATTGTCCCCGCTGGCTATCCGGCGAGCGTGCCCATTTCTCCGGCCGTTCAGGTGGGCGACCGCCTATATCTGTCGGGATTCCTCGGGCGTGACATTCACACGGGCAAGATACCCGACGATCCGGGTGCGCAGGTGCGGCTTGCCCTCGATCGGATGCAGGAAACGCTTAAGACCGCCGGCGCCGACTTCCGCAACATGGTGTTCGTGAATCCGTATCTCACGGACAAAGTGCCGTCGCGTGTGATGAACAAGATCTATGCGCAACACTTCGAGTTCGGCAATACACCGGCGCGCGCAACCATTCAAGTGGCGGGTTTGCCCAGCGGAGCGAATATCGAGTTCACCGGCGTGGCGGAGATGGATCTGTCAAAGCGCCACGCTGTGCGGCCCAAGAATATGGAGCCGAGCCCGACCGCAAGTCCGTGCGTCTTCGCGGACGACACGTTGTACTGTTCGGCGAAGTCGGGCTTTATTCCGGGCGTGAATGGCGGCATTTACGCGTCCACGGTTGAGACGCAGCTCCGGCAGACTATGCGCAACTTATTAGATGGTTTGGAAGAAGGCGGTCTTAACTTCTCGAATGTCGTCGCGAGCAACGTATATCTCGATAACATCGACGATTTTGCGCACATGAATGCGGTATATGCCCAGTACTTCGGGCCGGCGCCGCCCGCGCGAACCACGGTGCAACAGATTGCTCCCGGCAAGAGAGAGGCAAATGCCAAAGGACGCTGGCCGACACTCGAACAGATTTCCATTGTCGCTGTGAAGTAGCTGAGCTGTGTCATCGCGCTCGTCGGCACAGGCGGTTCGGGACGGAACGGCTGGACTGCGGGCGCAAAGCGGAATGCGCGCGCAGCAGTGGGGCGTTGTCGGACTGCTGAGCGCCGGCATGGTGATCGCCTATGTCGACCGGGCGAACCTTTCCGTCGTGCTCGCCACGCCCGAGGTTCGCGACCTGTTTCACCTCAGCGACTCCACGCGCGGACTGCTGAATTCCGCGTTCTTTTGGACCTATGCGCTGCTGCAGGTGCCCGCGGGATGGGTCGTCGACCGCTTCGGTGTCAAACGGCCGTACGCGATTGGCTTCGTTTTTTGGACGCTGGTATCCGCCGCCACCGGGCTCGCGGACAGCGTCGCTCACTTGCTTATCCTGCGTTGCTTGTTGGGCATGGGCGAAGCGATTTGCGCGCCGGCAAGCTTGCGATGGATTCGCTCGAACTGCCCGGAGGAACGGCGCGGCTTAGCCGTCGGCATCTATCTCGCCGGTACAAAAATCGGCGCGGCCATTGGAGTACCGATCGCTGCTGTTCTCATCGCGGCCTTCAACTGGCGAACGATGTTTCTGGTTTGCGGCTTAGCGGGCCTGGTGTGGGTTGTAGGTTGGCTGCTCCTGGCTAACGATGATGCGCCCCGGGCGGCGCAAGCCAAAGCGACCGCGCCCGAAGCTGCCGTGTCCATCATGGATTTGCTGGCGAGCCCGCTGGTCTGGGGCATCTTGCTCGGCACGTTTGCGTACGGATATTTTTTGTACTTCTGCGTGACCTGGCTGCCCGCGTACCTGATGGAGTACCGTC
Organism: Bryobacteraceae bacterium; assembly: GCA_025929455.1. Next base: position 1,599 of record JAICMB010000211.1, read on the forward strand.
ACCTGGCGCTCCAGTCGATGGGGCTGTATGCGCTGTTTAGCTTTGGCGGCATGGCGATCGTTGCGATCGCCGCGGGCTGGCTTGCCGATCGCATGATCCGGCGCGGAGCCGATCCGGCACGTACTCGCAAGGGCTTCACGATTGCAGGCTTCCTGCTCGCCTCGACGGAGCTGATCGGCGTTTTGTCGCGCTCCGAAACGGTGGCGCTGTTCTTCGTCATCTTTTCTCTCGCGGGACTAGGGCTGGCCACGGCCAACTACTGGGCATTGACGCAAACGCTGATCCCGGGGCGGGCCATGGGGCGCATCGCCGGACTGCAGAATTGCGCGTCGAACCTCGGCGGAGTTGCGGCCACGCTGCTTACCGGATGGCTGAAAGAGAGCACGGGAGGATATCAGGCGCCGATGCAGGTGATTTGGATTATCTTGCTGGTGGGAGTTACCGCGTACTTGTTTTTGGTGAAGCCGCGCTACATGCCCGCCCGGTGGCTTTCGCTGTCATAACGACCGCAGGTGGAAACCGCCGCCGACCTCGATCACTTGGCCCGTCGAATAATCGAGTAAGCCGTCCGCAATCGCGCGCACGGCCGCAGCCACGTCCGCCGGCGTGCCTATGCGCCGCTGTGGAACGAGGCCGTTCGCGATGCGATCCTCGTATGTCTGCTGCACCTTGGCGATCATGTCGGTGCGGATGATGCCCGGACGGATCTCGAAGACCTGCACGTTGTGTGCGGCCAGCCGCTGCGCGAACAGCGCGACGCTCATGCTCAGCGCCGCCTTCGAAAGGCAGTACTCGGCGCGATTCACCGACACGGTATCGCTCGAGATCGAGGTGATGAAGACAATGCGACCAGCGCCCTGCGCCAGCATGTGCCGAGCGAAATGCTGGGTCAGGAAATGCGGGCCCTTGAGATTGGTCGCCATCAGCTCCTCGAAGCTTTGTTCGGTGGCTTCGAGTATGTCGCGGCGCTCGCGCGGCGCAATGCCGGCATTGTTTACAAGCAGGTCGATACGGCCGTAGGCACCGAGCACGGCGTCGACCAGGCGTTCGCGATCGACCGCACTTGCGATGTCGCTCTGCAGTGTGTGAACGCCATGCTCGGCGGCAAGCGATGCGGCGGCATCGGCGCGGCCTCGCCACGTGCCTACGACGGTATGCGTGCGCGCGAGTTCAATCGCGATTCCGCGACCGATGCCGCGGCTCGCGCCTGTTACGACCGCAACCGGCCTGTTCGATTCCGGCAACGCGCGCCGTCAGACCTGTAGCGGCTGCTGCAGGGTAAACGTCAGTCGAGTTTCGGTCGGGATCTGCACGCGCTGCCCGTGCGTGAGCACCTGCGCTCCGGTCCCGACTGCAGCGCCCGAAAGCGCACCGACCGCTGCGCCCTTACCGCCGCCCGCAATCGCACCGATGATGGTGCCCAGCGCCGCGGTTCCGCCGATGACCTTCGCGCTGCGCGAGGTGCGCGACGCGCTCGCCTGCGTGACTTCGGCGGTATCGATGCCAATCATGCGGCCGTTCACCTGTACCTGCATGACATCGAGCGTCAGCACAGTACGGCCTTCGATCTTGCCGGATTGCACGTCATTCACGAGTTTGACGGTCGCATCGGCCCCGCGCGGGATCACAGTCTGGCCGTTCACGACCACTGGTTCGTCGATGCTCGCGCGATAGGTTTGGCCGACCGAGTCGCGCTGCGAATCGACGTTATCGATCATGCGCAACACCAGCGTCGTGCCCGCGGGCACTTCCATACCGGACGGAGCAGTTGTGGTACGTGTCGCGTAGTCGTCGCGAGCCGGGGCAGGCGGCGGAGGCGGTGGTGTCACGGGAGCGGCCGTCGCGTTCTCATACCGATACGTTTGCGTGGCACTTGCAGTCCCGAACGTAATATTCGAAACCTGATCGATAGAGTACGTCTCGACACGATCGCCCACCACCATCTTCACTTCGCGAGTGGTGCCGCCGGCGTACGTACCGGTCACGGTGCGGCCGTCTTTCATGGTCAAAGTGTCCGCGAAACCGAGCGCGGCGACGAGAATCAGCCCGGAAGCGTAGCGTAGGCGCATGTGTACCTCCTCCTCAGTGACGTGAATCCGTAACGTTTAGTTTACTGTGGGCCGGCGCCGCGGCAGTCCAAAACTGTAAAGTTTTTTTAACGAGACACTACGATGCGTGCTGCTGCCGCGAGCGCATGTTCGCAAGCACCAGGCCAACGATAGCCTTGCCCTTTTCGTACGCGCGTTGATAGGCTTCGCGCTGCTCGCTGCGGTTGAAGTGCTGGCCGAGTTTGTAATAGCGGTCGAGCGAGAGTCCGACCACGGTCGTGCCGGCGTACGAGATCGCCGCTTTCGGCAGCAGTCCGCCGCCGAACGGAATTTTCGACACCAGCTCGCGTGCGAGCGCACGCCATCCGAACGCACCCATCAATATGGTCGCGATTTCGCCCTTTTCCTCGCGATAACCGACGGGCATGTCATTCGCGGCAGCCAACAGGAACGACATGCGAATCTGGTTCGCCGTGAGCACCGCCGTGTCGGACGCGAATTCGCCGCCGGCCCACGGCAAGGACAGCATCGGAACGACGTCGGGCAGCGCGGTCGCGATCGAGAAGACACCGTTTTCTTTCGCGATCTGCCGGATGGTGCGGCTGATATAAACCGAACGGAACGGTTCCACACGGCGCGCCAGTGCGAGCGCAAGCTCCGGACGAGTGCCGAGGATTTGCCGGACGGTGTGCTGCGGATTGGCCGGCCACCACGTAAACGCATGCGGCGGCGCGGCGATGTCGGGTGTATAGATTTCGACGTCGTAGCGACCGCCCGGCTCCGCGCGATACACCGCGCGCTCGAAATACCGCGACTGCGGGCCCGGCGCGGCATGTACGAGATAGTTCTCCAGGGCCTCGAAGCCGGGCTGCGTCGCCGCGTGCAGTCCGATCTGCACGGGCCGGTCCGCCTCTTCGCGAATCTCGGCAGGGTTCAGATTGCTGATCGCGTTCTTAACCGATTTATAAATGTTGCCAGCCATGCGTTCACGTCCGAAACAGAATCTTGAGCTCGCGTTGCCACGCCGCCGCGAGGCCGATGCGTACCACCTCGATCTCCGGCGGAAAGAAACGCAGCAGCCGCTCCGTACTTGGATGGTACTCGAGCGCCGGCGCCACCAGAATCATGCGCGGCGGGTCCGAGCGCAGCTGCAGACCTGGAAAATATCCGCCCCGCTCGAAATCGCCGTTCTGCAAATGCCAGCGCACGCGTATCCAGTAGTCCAGCGCCTGCATGGGCAGATGAATGTCTTCTGACGTCTTCAACTCCAGGACGGCGAGCCGCCCGTCGCGCGCGGCCGCGAGCAAGTCCACCGCTCCGCGTTCCAGGCCCGCGATCGCCGGCGCTTCGCCGTACACCGGTTGCACAAGCAAATTCGCGTCGATTTCCGTTAAACTGCGCCGTACCGCGGATTCCAACCACAGCTCCCGCCCGCGCGCAAACAGCGGATGCAGGCGGTCGCGCGTATCGGGGTGGCGCACACGCGCCAGTTCTCTGGCCAGGCACTCGAGTTCCGCAACGTTAGATGCTTCGGTTACTCCGTTTGTTACCTGCCTGCGATCGATGCCCGTGATCAGCGTATTGCCGTGGGCGCGCGCAAACTCGAGGCCTCGCACGCGCAGCGATACGCCGCCGGCGCGCGGAATCGCCTCCACATCGGGCAAGGCGGCAATCCGCTTCACGACAGATTGCAGCGCTGGCGTAACACCCGTGCACGGCTCGATATGCGTTTCGAGATTGCCGTAATCGCGCAGGTCGGCTTCGCATGCAAACCCGTCCTCCGCATATACGAACGCGCGATATTGCGCCGCGCCAGGATCCAACCAGCGCAGCCTCAGGCAAACAGCCCGCTGGGCACCCTCTGGAAGCAGCAGGACCAATCCTCGAAATGCTAGCGCCGGCTCGCGCGCCCTCAAATAATCGAGCCAGATCAGCCCGAACGTGAGGACGCCGTCCGCATTGCCGGTTTCATTCGAAGCGGCCATGGCCGCCCACGCTTCTCGCCCGCGCCGGATAAATGCGCGCGGATACGCCGGCGACAAGCTGTGGTGCAGGTCCGCGCCCGCCGTTAGCTCCGGTATCGCGAAGTCGGGAAATGTGCGCTTCAGAAATCGGCGCAAACGCTCGCGCAACTCGAGCCGCCCCGCCTGCACCTGGACCTCGCGGACCTGCGTCGCCGCATCGACTAGCATCAATTCGCCGACGCGCTTGCCAAACCTCTCCGTGCGCAGCGCAAGTTTGGCGCGCGTCGCCTGCGTAATTGCCGTCACCCGCCGCGCAATGCTCCTGCGCTCGTCCCATGCTTCCACCAGCGCGCCGCCCGCGCGCTCGGTCACGGCATAGCGGCCCGCCTCGAGCGCGAACGGCGCTTCCCCCGCCTCGACCAGTTGGGGCTCGCGCGCGGTGCCGATAAAGTCCTGAATGGCACGAGCTAGGTCGCCCATTCGGCGCGTCCGGGCCGCACGCTATGCTTTAGCAAACGACAACCCTCTTTCATGAAGTGCCGTCTTCAATTTCTCCATCGCCGGCGTGGCCAGCTTTACCAGAAGTCCGC
>JAICMB010000666.1 GCA_025929455.1 Bryobacteraceae bacterium
CCATCTGGAACTCGCCGCAGTCGATCTTCAACACTTTTCGCGCCGAGCCGTGGAGCGCTTCAGCCAGCGCTTCGACGGTCCGCGTTTTCCCGGTTCCGGTCGGGCCAAGCAGCAGAAACACGCCTGCCGGACGGCCTTCGGGAGCGAGACCGGCGTCGTGCATCGTGACGTACGGCACGATGTGTTCAATGGCCGCGGGCTGGCCAACAATCAGAGTGGACAGCAGTTCCGCGAGTTCATTCGGCGGTTCGCCCGCCTGCGCCCGGCGTCGTGAATTGTTTTGCATGCTCGAACAGGAGCCTCCGAGCGAATTGTCACCCACGACGGTGCTACTGCACTCACTGAAAGCGCGCTTTTGAGGCCATTTCAGGTCTCTGCGGACGAACTTTTTTCGTTGAAGAATGAACGGATTAGGCCCGCAATGCGCCCGCTGGCGCAACCATCGCCATAAGGATTGTGAACGCGTGCCATGGCGTCCCGCGCATCCGCGTCATCGAGCAGCCGCGATGCCTCTCCGAAGATGCGGCCGGGGTCGGTTCCGACGAGCTTAACGGTGCCTGCCTCCACCGCCTCGGGCCGCTCCGTTTTGTCACGCAGCACGATAATCGGCTTGCCGAGCGAGGGCCCTTCTTCCTGTACGCCGCCGGAGTCGGTTATGAGCAGATACGCGCGGCGCATCAGGTCCACGAACGGCACATAGCTTTGTGGCTCAACCAGTTGCACTGCGGGATTGCCGCCGAGCAGCCGCTTCACGGGCTCCTGTACGTTCGGGTTTGGATGAACCGCGTAGACGATCTGCACGTCCCCCCGTGCGGCGATGCGAGCCAAACCTTCGCAGATGCCCTCAAACCCCGCGCCGAAGCTTTCGCGCCGGTGCGCGGTGACGACGATTAACCTTTTGGAGGCATCCAGGAACGGCCAGGCGGGCGGCTGCAAGGTCCCGTTCTCCAGGCCGTCGCGCACGTGCAGCACGGCGTCAATGCCGGTGTTACCCGTAACGGCGATGGCGTCTGGCGCGACTCCTTCCTGGCGCAGATTGCCTGCCGCCCAAGAGGTTGCGGCGAAATGTAGCGCCGCCAAGCGGCCCGTCAGCACGCGGTTCATCTCTTCCGGAAACGGCTGCCCCATGTCCCAGGTGCGCAGACCGGCCTCCACGTGCCCCACCGGGACGCGCGCGTAAAACGAAGCCAATGCGCCGCAGAGCGTGGTGGTGGTGTCGCCCTGCACGATGGTCATGTCGGGCCGTTCGGCGGCGAGCACCGGCTGCAATCCCGCGAGCATGCGCGAGGTGGATGCAAACAGGGTTTGCCCCGGTGTCATCAGGTCGAGATCGTGATCCGGTTGAACGCCGAACACTTCCAGAACCTGGTCGAGCATGCCGCGGTGCTGCGCTGTAACGCAGACGCGAACCGAAAACAAAGCGGGCTCCTGGCGAAGCCTCAGGACCACCGGGCAGAGCTTAATCGCCTCCGGCCGGGTGCCAAAAACAATCAGGATTTTTCGCATGACGGGCGCGGGCGGTGGGCGCTGGACGCGCTTGCCCGGAAGACTATTTGTGACGGTACGTAATGCGGCCCTTGGTCAGATCGTAAGGAGAGAGTTCCAGCGTAACGCGGTCGCCCGCCAGAACGCGAATGCGGTTGCGGCGGAGCTTGCCCGCCAGATGGGCCAGAACGGTGCGTTCCTGATCTAGTTGAACACTGAACAGGCCGCTGGGGAACTTTTCGACAACCGTGCCAGTTACTTCAATACAGTCTTCCTTGCTCATTTGCCTCTTTCAAAGATTTGCGCTGGGTACATGGTAACAGGAGCGCATGCCGGAAGCCGTTGTGCAGGTATCTAAAGCTTTGCCGCGTTTCGCCGATATCCGAGTCTTGAGGGGCAGTGACCCGAACATGCCATCGCTAACGAACACGGCCGCGCAGCCCGACGCCAATTTGCGGTCCGGCAAATATCTCACGTTCCGGTTGGGAGCAGAAGAATTTGGCGTTCGCGTTATAAAAGTCCGCGAAATTATGGGCATGCAGCCCATCACGGCGGTGCCGCAGACACCCGACTATTTAAAGGGCGTCATCAATCTACGCGGGAAAGTGATCCCGGTGCTCGACCTACGGCTGAAGTTGGGCATGCCGGAGGCGGAGTACACCTGTCGCACGTGCATTGTGGTCGTTCAGATGAGCGGCGGAGCGGGCATGGTATTCGCCGGTCTGATCGTGGATGCGGTGAGCGAGGTTGTGAACTTCTCGGTAGCGGATATCGAAGACACGCCGGATTTTGGAGCCAAGTTGACTAGCCCCTTCATTCTGGGCATGGCCAAGCTGAAAGCTAAAGTCAAAATCCTGCTGGATATTGAGCAAGTAGTGAGCACGCCCGAGATAGCGGCCATCGACGGTCTGCTCGAAGCGGCTGCCTAGGAGCTTATTGAAAAGGGCTGTAGCCCCCGCTGCCTGACGGTCGCGGCTTTGTAAGTGCACCGGGACGATTGTGAGCCGCGCGCGTCAG
>JAICMB010000244.1 GCA_025929455.1 Bryobacteraceae bacterium
CCGAAGGTCCCCGCGTATCCGAATCAATCGGAGTGGAAGAGGACCGCGGCGGGAGCGCGGTCCTCCGGACAATAGCGCGCGCCTAAAAACTCAGCCGTGCGTTCAATTCGAACTGCCGTGCGTCAACGCCGCCATCGCGGCCGGTGTTCGCGAGCCCGTTCACACGGCCGAAGCTGCTGCTGTTAATATCGCCGGTCGGATTGCTGAAATGCGGCGTATTCGTCGCATTGATCGCTTGCGCCCGGAACTGCAGCTTCATGCGCTCCGTCAAGCTGAACGTCCTCGCGAGTGACAGGTTCACGTTAAACATCCCCGGTCCGTGCAGAGGATAAAACGGCGAGGTCCCAAAGCGGTTCAGGTCGTCAACAGTCGCGAAGGCGCTCGTGTCGAACCACGTCGTGCCGGGCCCGACAAAGTCTGTAATGGCGATCGATTGCTTCACCAGATCCGGCCGCTGTGTGTTTCCGGTCGCATTCAGATTAGTGCTCGAAGACCCACCCGCCTGGATCTCGAAGACGCTTCCTGAAACGATGCTCAGTACCCCGCTCGTCTGCCAGCCTCCCAGGATTGCGGCCGGAATTCCGCTGGTCGCCCACGGTTTGCCGCGGCCGAACGGCAACTCCGCGACGAAGAGCGCCTGGAAGTTCTGTGGACGGTCCTGCGGGGCCAGACCACGGTTCAAGAAGTAAGCCGAGGGTGTCTGGATATACGGTGAGTTCTTCTCGTTGGAAACGCCTGCAATCCCGATCGTTTTGGACCAGGTATACGCAAGCTGAACCTGGTAGCCCGCCTGGAACCGGTGAGTCAACGTCGTCTGCAGCGCGTCGTAGTGATTGTTGGCGATGGGAGAGATGAGAGTTGTGGAAGCGATACGGAAATCGTGAGCGGCGTCGTACAGTGGCCGGCTCACATTCCCGCCGCACTCCTGAGTGGAACTCCCGGGAACGCAGCCGCCCGGGGCGATCGGACTTTCCGCGTTCAGGTCCAGATAGCCGATCTGCCGGATGGTTCGCGTGGCAACGTAGCCTGCCTGCGCCACCCATTGGTGCGGCAGTTCCTTCTCAATAGTAAAGTTCCAGGATTGGATATATCCGCGCTGCAGCTTATCTCCGACGGTTGCGGTGCCGACGTTGGGAGGAATGGGCACTTCGCCGCTCGAAAGATCCGGCACTTGCGGAAGGGGAATGCCAACGGGTATCCCCTGGGAGCCGACCGGCACGTTCTGCAAACTGGTGGTGTCCAACACACCCGTCGCCTGATACGATTCGGCGCTTACATACAGCGGAATTAGCACCGGGTAATTCGTTCGTAGGTCGTCGGCAAGGTTGTACGGTTCATTGGTAATGCCATAACCGGCACGAACCACGAACGTGGGAGTCATGCGGTACGCCAGGCCGACGCGCGGCACGAATTGCGTTTTGCTTATGGAGACGCCGCAATCGGTCGGAATATTGCCGACACCGCACAACATCACCATGTTCTTCGCGAAATCATAGCGCTCGAGGCCACGGTCGCCGCCACGCGTGGGCATCGGATAGTACTCCCAGCGCCCACCCAGGTTGACGGTCAGCTTCGGTGTGATTTGCCACTGATCGCCGATGTACGCGCTGAATTGCCGCGTGCGGGTGCTGAAGAAATCCGGCACCAGAATGTTTTTGCCGTAAGCGGTGTCCAGGCCCAGCAGGAAGCTTCCAAAATTGTTGTACGCGTTCGTCTTTGAGCCTTTCCCGTTCAAGCAGTTTCGGCAACTGGTGGGGCCGCTGCCAAAATCGAACCCGCCCGCGCCGGGCTCCGTCGATCCGCCGCCATTCCATTCCGGCTGTTGATGGTTTAAGTGCAGAATGAAGATGGATCCACCGAAACGAACCGTGTGGCCACCGTGAATCCAGGTCGCATTGCCGCTCCAGTAGATCTGTGGATCGTTGCGCAGGTACGGCATGTAATTGTTGTGCGTGCCAAGGTCGTTGAAGCTGCTGACGCCGAAGCGCGGCCAGCTCCCTTCAAACAGGCGCGTGCCATTGGTGCCGGGAATGCCTAGCACGTCGAGCCCTTCGTTCTTGTCGAGATCGAGCTGCTGCGAGTTCGTCACCATCCGCGTTATTCCAAAGTTGCCGTCTAGCACGAAAGTGGCGCTTTTTACGTAGTCGGCTGTTAGCGAAACGGTAAGCGTATGTCCGCTGCCTTGTCCCTCGTTACCGCCGTAATCGCTGATGGGATCGCCGCCGACCTCTCCGAACATCTGGGGGTCGAGATCGTTGTAATTCAAATACCCGACGTGGCCGAACATGGTCAGCTTGTCGTTGATATTCCAGTCGATCTTTTCGTCCGTCGTAATGCGATTGAACGCGAAATCGGTCGCCGCGAGGTAATTGGAACTCGGCGCCGACGTGCTGGCGCTGGGAAGAAAGCGGCCCGGCGCCTTTTGCAGCAGCGCCAGTAGTTTCGAAGACACCGGGCTGATGCGGCTGGTGGGGACCACGTTCAGACACTTGGCGCTTTGGCAGAGGGGATTGTAGTGAGCGGTATCCGTTGGAATATTCGTGGAATAGATTTGCGTCCGGCCCGACCCGTTCGCATTTCCCGTGGTGGGATCGTACACAATGTCGGCGTTCGCGGCAAGCCCGTTGGCGGGGTCCGCGCCGCGCAAATCGCCGTTCATCATCGCCAGAGTTGGGATGGTAGCGTTCTTGGTCGCGAACTGCCGCTGCCGCGTGAGCTCCACGTTGGAAAAGAAGAAAAGCTTGTTATGTACGATGGGGCCGCCGGTGCTGCCGCCGAACTGGTTGAAGATATCCTTCGGACGCCGGGTGATCTTGTTATTCGGATCGAAAAAGTTGTGTGCCTCGAGGTTATTGTTGAAGTGGTACTCGTAAACGTCCCCGTGAAATTGGTTGCTGCCGCTTTTGATTTGGACGTTGACCGTGGAACCGCCGGCAAGCCCCTGTTCCGGATTGAAATTACCCGTCACCGCATTCACGACCTCGATAGCATCCGAGGAAGGAATGTAGGCCGCGTTCTCCGGGACCCAGATATTGAACTGGCTGACGCCGTCGATGCGGATATCGTTCCCGTACTCGCTGGTCCCATTCACGTTAAACTGCAACGCGCGGGACGGATTCGTCGGAATGGAGTGCGCCGTGGTTGGCGGATTTATCCCCGGAATGGTCCCAAACAACGACTCGAAATTGTTCCCGGGTGGCAACGGTGCATTTTGAAGCGTTTCCGCCGTGATGTCGTGCCGCACATCGGCGCGATCCGTTTGCAGCGGCGGAGCGACGCTCGTGACTTCTACCGTCTGGCTGATCTCGCCGAGCTGCAGCGAACTGTCCACGCGGCTGACAGTGTTCAGCGATACCAGAACGTGCTGCCGCTCAAACGTCTTGAAACCGGCGGCCGATACTTTGATATCGTAGTCGCCCGGCGACAGTGTCGAAAGCGTGTAGTGTCCGCTCGCATCCGTTACCCCTTTGCGAGTGAGTTGTGTCTGCGACTGCGTCACGGTTACGGCCGCTCCTGCCACCGCCGCGCCTGACGCATCCTTTACATCGCCAACAAGAGAACCGTACAGTACCTGCGCGCCTGCCGGCTGCGCAATAAGAAGTAATGCCGAGGCTGCGAATACTAGTCCGCCGCCGCACCTTTTTGCAAACATAGTCCCCCTAAGTACTACGCTTGAATGCCGATGCGTCCGGGCGAGGATATAGCTGCGACGTCCTCCCTGTCAGCCCAGCTAACTTTCGCTGGGCCCGGAGATCCGCTAGACAAAGCCCCCTGACTCCCCCACAGAATCCCCGAACGTCCCGCGCTTCATTTAATGCCACAAGGACTGCGGAGTCAATTAGAATTGTTGAACAGCGCTGTTCGAAAATTCCGACAGGGTGGCTTCGCCATGGAACTTCGCCAGCTTGAGTTGCTTTTGACGGTCATCGAATGCGGCGGTTATGCGCCCGCGGGAAAGCGGCTGAACGTTTCGCATTCCGCCATTCACCGGCAGATCCGGTTGCTGGAGCAGGAACTTGGTTGCCGCCTGTTGGCGCGCAGCGGCAGTAAAATGCAGCCGACCGCGGCGGCACGGCTGCTGGCCGGCGTTGATCTCAACATCCGGCGGGAACTTTCGGACGCACGATGCCGGCTCGACGACTTGAACAACCTCCGGCAAGGCTGCCTGCGTATCGGGACTACCAGTAGCGTCCTGGTGTGTTTTCTCCCGCTCGTTCTGCGGCGCTTTTCGCGCAAATATCCCGGCGTGCGCCTGCACCTGGTAACAGGCGTGGCCGACGATCTGATGGACGGCGTATTGGAAGAGAAACTCGACCTGGCGATCGTTTTTAATGCTCTCGATACGCCGTTTCAGATGCCGAACCTGGCGTGCGAGACGTTGTACACCGAGGAATTCTGCTGGGCTGTGGGCAAGCGCCACGCACTCGCAAAGTGCCGCCGCATCGATCTCGCCCGCCTGGCGGCCCATCCTCTAATCACACTGCCGCCGCGCAGCCACCTCCGTCGCGCTTGCGACCGTCTGTTCGCCGCCACGGGCGTGGTCCCCACCGTTGTCACCGAAGTCGAAAACGAAGAGGCCATCGACAAACTTATCGAAATCGGCATGGGCTTCGCGCTCCGCTCTCGTCGCCGGCGCGCGAACCCAAATATCCGCTGTCTGAATGTTCCGAACCACACGATTCAGTGCGACGTCGGCGCCGTAGTTCAAAAAAGAGACTACGCCCCGCGCGCGACCGTCGAATTCATCCGCATGTGCCGCGAAGCCGCGCGGCCATCGATCAGTCCGAAAACTTGATTTTCGCGCGTAAAGCCGCGTTGTACTCGGCTGCGCCCCACTCTGAGCGCGCTTCGTCTAGAGCAAGAGCGCCACGGCCGCATCTTCTACCCGGCGTTTGAGCTCGCCTAGGTCGAGCATGGCCCGCAGCTTCGGAATGACACGTTAATCGTGGCGTTTCGCCAGACCCACCGCGGCTTCCTCGCACACATCGATATCGGGATCATGCAGACATCGCAGGAGAACCTCGCGTATTTCGGGTGAGTCGATATCACCTTGCACACCGAGTCCGAAAACCGCCCGGTCGCGGACATGGGAGCAGGGATCGTTCGCGAATTAATCAGCGTGGGAATCGCAATGGGATGGCCGCTTCGTTCCGCAGATGGCCCAGAGCGGCTACGGCGGATTTGACGACGACTGGATCGCGCTCATGATCCAACATGTTCACGAGCAGGGCGCACGATTCTTCCGCAAACATCTTCGCGGCAGCCTGACCAGGCGTAATTCGGATACTGCCGTCCATGGTTCTGCGGCGTCGTAATCGCCCACCAGCGTTTGCGCAAACAACGCATGAATTAGCGTCGAATCCATGGGACCTCATGCGTCCACTACAGCGTGCAACAAAACCCGGGCGATCTGCCGCTGCGCTGATAAGATTTCATCGAACGCTGGATCCGCAGTCCATTTCCCGACCACGTCTGTGAAATCTGCCCGGTTCTGATTTCCGATATTCGCGGTCAGGTCGTCCATAACTTTTGTTGATCCGCGGTAATCCGCCTTGACACGACGCCCGTCGTGCAGCACACTAGAACTGGGCGAACAAAAGGCGAATGGCTTCCCTTGCTGTACTGCACTCCACTCTAGCGCGGCGTTTTCAGGCGCCGCGCGTACGCGAATTCCTCGCGTGCGGGCTGTCGAGCCTGGATGCGCTGAGCGGTGGTTTCCCGCGCGGCGCCATTACCGAAATCACAGGGCCTGATGGCTC
>JAICMB010000842.1 GCA_025929455.1 Bryobacteraceae bacterium
GGCGGGCGGCGCGGGCTGGGACTGCGCGGCGTACAGAGGCTGAACGCAGGCCGTGGCGATCAGCGCGATGAGGACTGCGCCGGCTCGCGTGCGCCTACGGAGTTCAGCTTCCGGCTCGCTCGTGGAAAATTTCATGCCTTCCGATTGTGCCAGTTTCCGGCCTCCGATCCTGCTCAAAAAAAATTTGCCGGACGCGGGTTCAACTCGCGCCCGGCAGGAGGCGACGTTAGCGGAGTCAGCGCGAACGTCAGAAGTCGATATTGGCTCGCAACTCAATGATTCGGCCAAAGCCTGGAGTCTCTCCGCCGCTCTCGTTCGTCGGCGCGCCCGTACCGAAGCGGGTGTCCCGGACTCCGGAATCGAAGGCGCCCGAGCCGCTGGCATTCCCAAAGACGGGATGGTTCCAGACGTTGATAAACGCACTCTGCAATCGCAGGCGGACCTGTTCGTGCAGCTGAATCGCCTTGGTGACGGAGATGTCCTGATAGAACTGCCGCGGTCCATGGAGATAGATCACCTGACCGATGGTTCCCGGCGTGGTATTGGCTGTGATGTATTGCGACTTCGCGCCACCACCAGTCGGTGCGGTGAGGTATTTGGGATTGATCAGATCGGCAAAAGGCTTGCCGGGCACCTTGTAGACCCCGACAGAACTCTGCAGCTGCGCCGGCGTCACTCCGTGGAGCACAATGCCGCCATCCGCATAGTCGTTGTAGGTGCCGTATTTGCCCGTCAGCTGCGCCGGCTCGCCGGTCTGATAGGTGACGATGCTTCCAACACTGAAGCCGCCTACCAGCTTATCGAGAGCGCCGTTGTGGGTGAGATACTCGCGGCCGCGGCCGAAGGGCAGCTCATAGGTGCCGTTGGCGTGGAAGACATGGCGCATGTCAAAGAGCGTCGGCCCGTAGCTTCTGTGCAGGTCGCGCAGGCTGAAGGCGTTGAATGCGCCGGTCCACTGGTTGTTGGAGGCGATCCCGAGGCTGTGGCTGAGCGTGTAGTTCGCGTCGTACTGCAGTCCGTGCCAGTTACCCTGCCGCAAATCCACCTGGAGGCCGTTGTAGGTGGAATAGCCGGACGATGCGAGTTCGCCGGTCACATTCGACGTATTGAAGAAGGTATTGCTCGTCGGCGAGAAGCCTGGATTGGACCCCGCCGCATAAGGGTTCGCGACGAAGAAGTTGATCGGATAACCCGCGCCCGCGCCGGTGTAGCCCGCGTTGGTCGCGCAGGGTGAGAATCCGGCGCCGACCAGGTTACAGAAGTACGGCACGGTGCCATTGACACCTGCGAGCGTGGCGGCCATGACGCCGGCCTGGCCGGTCTTCAGGTACGTGATGAACTGCTGGTTGGTGAAGTCCGACGCATTCGCGCCGCCAAAGGCAGCATTGAAGATCGGCGTCGCGTTGCCGTAGCTGCTCGAGAAGGATTTGCCTCCAGAGGCCGCGAGGTTGGCCTGAGCATTCTTAAACTCCTGCAGGAACCCATTCTCAAAGATGTTCACTTCGTTCGGATCGATGTCGATCCACTGGTGAATGGCGCGGTTTCCGGTGTAGCGAA
>JAICMB010000147.1 GCA_025929455.1 Bryobacteraceae bacterium
ACCGCGCCATTCGACCCGATCACCGGGCTTGTGAAAGAAGTGCCCGGTTACTCGGTGTTCAACGCCATGGCCCGGCACCCGCTGGGCGAGCACGTCGATTTTCAAATCAACATCGATAACATCGCGAACCGCTATTACTACGATCAGATCCATCCCGCGCACATTGTGCTAGGGCCCGGGCGCTCCGCCCTCGCCGGGCTGCATTTCAAATTCTGAACCATGCTGTTACCAATTCCCGATGTACTGACGGCGGCGCAGGTGTTGCGAGCCCGCCAGCTGCTCAGTGAGGCCGAATGGGTGGATGGCCGCGTTACCGCCGGGCGTCAATCCGCGCGCGCCAAGGACAACATGCAACTGCCGGAAGGCTCGCCGGCCGCGCGCGAGGTGGGCGCTACGATCGTCGGGGCGCTGGAACAGAATCCGCTGTTCATTTCCGCCGCCCTGCCCGCGCGAGTTTTTCCGCCGCTGTTCAACCGCTACCAGGGCGGCCAATCGTTCGGCACGCACGTGGACAATGCCATCCGTCAGGTCACCGGCACGCCGCACCGCATCCGGACGGACCTGTCCGCGACCTTATTTTTCACCGGCCCTGAAGAGTATGACGGCGGCGATCTGGTGATCGAAGATGCCTACGGCACGCACAACGTGAAGTTGCCCGCGGGACACATGATCCTGTACCCGGCCACCAGCCTCCATCACGTACGCCCCGTAACGCGCGGTGCGCGCGTGGCTTCGTTTTTCTGGATCCAAAGTATGGTGCGCGACGACGGCCAGCGCACGCTGCTGTTCGATCTCGATGTTGCCATCCAGCGCCTCCATGGCGAAGCGTCCGTGCAAGCCGCCGCGGTGCAGTTGACCGGCGTGTATCACAACCTGCTGCGGCGCTGGGCCGACGTTTAAAAAACACAGTGGTAACATTCGTGATTTCGAAGGAGACACGAATTGGCGAAAGTGTTGGTAACGGGCGCGCAGGGCTGCATCGGAGCGTGGATTGTGGAACGCCTGCTGGCGCGCGGCGATGAGGTGATCTCGTACGATCTCGAGACGGAGCCCGTGCGCCTGCGCCACATCGCGCCCGGCGCTGATGTCGCGCGCGTGCGCATGGAGCATGGCGGCATCGAGGACACGGCGCGCGTCAAAGCGCTTGTGAAGGACGAGGGCATAACGCACATCGTGCACCTCGCAGCGGTGTTGATGCCGTTTTGCCAAGCGAATCCGGTGACCGGCGCGCTCGTCAATGTCATCGGCACGCTGAACGTGTTCGAAGCCGCGCGCGACGCGGGTCGTCCGGTGCGAATCGTCTATGCGAGCTCTTCGGCTGTATGGGGGCCGGAGCACTTTTACGAACACCGTGCGCTCAACGAAGACGATCCGCTGAAGCCCGCGACGCATTATGGCGTTTTCAAACAGGCCAACGAGGGCAACGCGCGCGCATTCTACGCGGCCAATCAGATTTCGAGCGTGGGGCTACGCCCTTGGGCCGTATACGGATTCGGGCGCGACCTGGGCTTGACGGCCGATCCCACGCTTGCCATCCGCGCGGCAGTTCGCAAGGAGCCGTACAACATACGGCTGAGCGGCTACATGGACATGCAGTACGTGGAGGACGTCGCGGACACCTTCATCGCTTGTCTATTCGCCGATCTCGAAGGCGCGCACGTGTTCAATCTGGCGGGCGAAGTGATCGCGATGGAAGATTTCGTGAAGCTGCTCGCAGAACTGCGGCCGGATGCGGCGGGTCTGATCACCAACGGCGGCCCGCAGGTGCCCGTCGCGTATCGCATGGACGATGCGCAGTTGCGCGCGGCGGCGCCGGGCATCCCGCGAACGTCGCTGCGCGATGGCGTAAAGAAAACGATCGCGCTGTTCGATGCGAACGCGGCGAGCGCGTAGAACGCAGCCCTGGGCCACGCACGCACAATCTCACCGCAGGCGGCAAAAATCGACCGCCTGCCCCACTCAGCCCGGGGCGTGGAAATGGTGAAACTGGTCTATCACGACGGCTACGACTTGCAGTTGGGGGCGCACGTCTTTCCATCGCAAAAGTACCGGCTGGTGCGCGATTCCCTATCGCCCGCGGAGTTCACGCGCCCCGCACCCGCGACGGATGACGACATGCTCCTCGCGCACGACGCGGCCTGGATCGAGAAACTCCGCCGGTGCGAGTTGACGTCCAACGAACTGCTGCGCCTCGAAATTCCGTGGTCCCCTGCAACGCGCGACGCGTTCTGGTTATGCACCGGCGGGACCATCAAAGCAGCGCGGCTCGCGATAAAGAGCGGCGGCATCGCGTTCAACATCGGCGGTGGATTTCATCACGCGTTCGCGGACCATGGCGAAGGCTTCTGCGCTGTAAACGATATCGCGGTAGCGATCCGTCGTCTGCAGCGCGACGAACTGATTACGCGGGCCATGGTGGTCGACTGCGACGTGCACCACGGCAACGGCACCGCCGCGATCTTCGCCGGCGATCGCAGTGTGTTCACGATCTCGCTGCATCAGTACAACAACTATCCCGCCGAGAAGCCGCCCTCGACCATCGATGTCAATTTACGCGACGGCACGCGTGATGACGAGTACATCGCACGTCTGCGCGGCGCGCTGGAGTTTTCGCTGGGCGGCTTTGCTCCCGAGCTAATGATGTACGTCGCGGGCGGCGATCCTTACGAACACGATCAACTTGGCGGGCTGGCGCTAACCATGCGAGGCCTACGCGAGCGCGATGCGACAGTGTTCAACGCGGCACACCGGCGCGGTGTTCCGGTCGCGGTTGTACTTGCAGGCGGATACGCGCGCGATGTCGCGGACACCGTTGCGATCCACTGCGCGACAGTGGCAGCCGCCCGCGATACGCTGGGGAACACATGATCATTCGCGACGACGATGCCCGTGAATATCACGCAGCTGTTCCCGCCGGCAAGATTTCGATCGCACCGACCAAGCCCTGTTCCACGCAGCGCGACCTTAGCCTTGCATACACGCCCGGCGTAGCGGCGCCGTGTCTCGACATCGAGCGCGATCCCACGCTCGCCTACCGCTACACCGATAAAGGCAATCTCGTCGCCGTGATCACCAACGGCACGGCGGTGCTGGGCCTCGGCAACATCGGCGCACAGGCGGGCAAGCCGGTAATGGAAGGTAAGGCGGTGCTCTTCAAACGCTTCGCCGATATCGACGTGTTCGATCTGGAGTTGAACACCGCCGACCCGCGCGAAGTGATTCGCACCTGCCAGATTCTGGAGCCGACTTTCGGCGGCATCAATCTCGAAGACATCAAGGCCCCGGACTGTTTCGAAATCGAAGAAGAACTGCGCCGCACGCTAAACATTCCGGTCTTCCACGACGACCAGCACGGCACCGCGATCATCTCCGGCGCGGCGCTGTTGAACGCTCTGATCCTGGTGAACAAGCGCATCGAAGACGTGCGCATCGTCTTCAACGGCGCCGGAGCGAGCGCCATCGCGTGCGCCGAACACGCCATGCGCCTGGGCGCGGGCCGCGAAAACATCGTGATGTGCGACTCGCACGGCGTGATTTACACCGGGCGCGAGCAGGGCATGAACCGCTACAAGCAGCGGTTCGCCGTCGATACGCCCGCTCGCACACTGGCCGACGTGGTACGCGATGCGGATGTTTTCTTCGGCCTGTCGGCGGGGGGCGCGCTAACACGGGAGATGCTGAAGACCATGGCGCCACGTCCGATCGTGTTCGCGCTGGCCAACCCCGATCCCGAGATTCCGTACGATGTGGCGGTCGCGACGCGCCCGGACGCAATCGTGGCGACGGGCCGCTCCGATTACCCGAACCAGGTAAACAATGTTCTCGGGTTTCCCTTCATCTTTCGCGGCGCGCTCGATGTCCGTGCAACGGCGATTAACGACGCGATGGAACTCGCCGCCACATACGCGCTCGCGGACCTCGCGCGCGAAGACGTGCCGGATTCGGTGCGGCGCACCTATGGACTGGAAGACCTGTCGTTCGGGCCGGAGTACATCATTCCGAAGCCGTTCGACGCGCGCGTGCTGGTACGCGAGGCATGGGCCGTCGCCAAGGCTGCGATCGACAGCGGCGTCGCGCGCGGCACGCTCGATCTCGATCAATATCGCGACGACTTAGAGAAGCGCCTCGGCCGCGCTCGCGCGATCATGCGCGGCATGATTCACAAGGCGCAGCGCGCGCCTAAGCGCGTGGTATTTCCGGAGGGAGACGAGCCGAAGATTCTGCGTGCCTCGCAAATTCTTGCTGACGAAGGGATCGCGCAGCCAGTGCTGCTCGGCAATGAAGCGGTGATCCGCGAGCGCATGGCCTCGCTGCGCGTCACGGCCGATCACGTCACCATCGTCGATCCGTCGGCGTCGCCCGATTTCGACAGCTATGCCGAAGAGTTTTATAAGCTGCGCCAGCGTAAAGGCGTCACGCGCACGGAAGCACACAAGCTCATGCGCAACCGCAATTCGTTCGCGGCCATGATGGTGCGGCGCGGCGAGGCCGACGTCATGATCGCAGGCCTGACGCAGCATTATCCAGATACGATCCGGCCGGCGCTCGAGGTCATCCCGGTGCGCGAAGGCTTGCGGCGCGTCGCAGGTGTTTATCTCGTGATCACGCGCAAGGGCGACCTCTATTTCTTCGCGGACGCCACCGTAAACATCGAGCCTACGAGCGAAGACCTCGCCGAGATCGCCATCGGAGCGGCGGGCATGGCGGAGCGTTTCAGCATCCAGCCGCGCGTTGCGATGCTGTCGTTTTCAAATTTCGGCAGCACGCGGCATCCGCTCGCCGAAAAGGTCCGGCGTGCGGTAGACATCGTGCGGCGGCAGGCGCCGGATCTGATGATCGACGGTGAAATGCAGGCCGATACCGCGGTGGCGCCCGAGATTATCGAACAGACCTACCCGTTCAGCACACTGCGAGGCGGCGCGAACGTGCTGGTGTTTCCGAACCTGGAGGCGGGGAACATTGCGTACAAGTTGCTGGCGCGCCTGGGCGAGGCGGAAGTGATCGGGCCGTTGCTGGTTGGACTTTCGAAACCGGTCCACGTACTGCAGCGCGGCGCCGAGGTCAACGACGTCGTAAACGTGGCGGCCGTGGCCGTCGTGGATGCCCAGGAGATGGAAGCGCGCGGGAGGTAGACTGGCGGGATGGGTTCGACACCACAACCGGCATCGGATTACATCTTAGGCGCTTCCGAGGAGGAGCGCGCTCGTCTGTCGTATCAAGCCGCGATCCTTCGACCGTTCACGGCGCGCCTGTTTCAGTCTGCCGGACTGTCGGCGGGCATGCGGGTTTTGGACGCCGGGTGCGGTTTAGGCGACGTTGCGTTTCTGGCGTCAGAGATGGTCGGATCGGACGGGTCGGTTGTTGCAATCGACCGCGATCCAGACGTACTCGCCCGAGCACGGGCACGGCGCGACGGACAGAAGCCCGGCCGCGCTCCGGTGCGTTTTGTCCACTCGACGCTCGAAGATTTTAGCGATACACAGCCGTACGACGCCGTCGTCGGCCGTTATGTCCTCGTGCATCAGCGAGATCCGGCACGAGGTCTAGGGAAGCTCGCCTCACACGTACGCGCGGGTGGTCTGATCGTCTTTCACGAATTGGACATGGGTTCGCCGTTCTTCACTTATCCGCCTGTGGCGATATTCGACCACGCGGCGCGTTGCGCGTGTCTCGCGTTCGAGCGCAGCGGACTGCCGCACGACATAGGACGCCGCCTGGGTTCGCTCTATACGGCTGCGGGCCTGCCCTTTCCGGAGTTGATGGCGGAAATTCCAGTAGGCGGACCAAGCTCCGCCATAGCAGGGTGGGCGGTGCAAACCCTCAGAACGCTGTCGCCGATGATCGAGCAACTCGGCATCGCAAGCGCATCCGAGATCGGCATCGACGATCTCCGCGAACGCATCGAAGCCGAAGCGCGTGAAAAGAATGCGGTGCTGACCGGACCTCCGCAATTCGGAGCCTGGGCGCGCAAGCCCTAACGTTACGCCGTCAGCGACACGACCCCTCGGTCGCGCAGCCCGCTGAGGGCGAGACCATAGCGGCCGCGCACGCCCGTCTTTTCGAAGATGTGCTTGAGGTGAATCTTCACCGTGCCCGGCCGGATGCCGAGTTCCTGCGCGATCTCTTTGTTCTTGAACCCCTGTTCGACCAGCTCGAGCACCTGCTGTTCGCGCGCGGTTAACTCGCTACGGGCATGTTGACCGGAGCGTATCGCGTCGCGAAATACGTGCTCCTCCATCCAGCTCCGGCCCGATGCGACGGTGCGGATACAAGTGAGGATCGTAGACACGTCGGCGCTTTTGCGGATAATGCCGCGCGCGCCGGCCTGCAGGAAGCGGAGTGCCTCGGCCTCGGTCATCGAAACGCCCCAGACAACCACGGCAGGCGGCCGGTCGAGGAGCTTAAGGTCCTGTAACCAGTCCAGCACGTTGTTCGCGCCAAACGCTTTATCAACGACGATGACGGAAGCGGACCCGGAAACCGCGATCGAAGCGGCGCGATCAAGGCTGGCGACCCCGTCCCGAAATTCAAAATCCGGCGCGGTTCCAAGCAAGGCCCGGAGTCCAGCCGCGGTAACGGGCTGGGTGTCGCATACCGCGACGGCGAAATTGGTGTCGGTTTGCGGACTCATGAATCCATTTGGCGAACCAGGCAGATGCGCCGCCATGATGCTCCTGTTAAGCCCGGCCGCGGGTTTAACCCCGCTGCCGTCGCTGCACCCCGCCCGTCTGCTCTGCATTTCATATCGGCAAGAGCGTTCAAGGGAATAGTTGAAAGAACTGATAAAGCTCTCATGTTTTAAGCGGATGCGCCGATCTGAATACTGAGGAAACCGCCGTCGGCGGCAGTCGCTTGGTCGAATTTGCACGTACGGAAATGAAGGAAGCGCCTAAATTCGCGGGTTCGTGGAAGGTTCTCTTTATCGGGTTGGACCAGCAGTTGCGGCGCGACCTGATGCCGTATTTGGCGCAGTGCTTCGAGAACGTATCGGTTTCTGATGTGGCCGGTTATGGGACGGACAGCTCCATGTTCGAGCCCGTCCGTAAGCAAGCGGCGCAGCTCTTTATTCTCGACGTAAGCTCGAATCCGGAAGCCGCGCTGGCACTGGTTCCCCACCTGACGCGCTCGCACCCGGACGCGCCTATCGTCGCCGTATTAAAGCAGAAAGACCCGGACCTGATCCTGGGCTGTCTGCGCCAAGGCACGGCCGATTTTCTGCTGCACCCCTTCACCGAGGAAGATATAAACACCGTGCTTGGGAAGGTGGTGGGCCCGCTCGCGCGCGCGACCGCACACGCCGGCGCAAAAGTATACGCGGTGATGCCCGTCAAAGGGGGCTGTGGGGCGAGCACGATCTCCTGCAACCTTGCCTTCCACTGTCAGCGCAGCTCTAAAAAACGGGTGCTGCTGGCCGATCTGGACCCGCTCGCCGGGACGCTGTCCTTTTTGC
>JAICMB010000359.1 GCA_025929455.1 Bryobacteraceae bacterium
GGCATTCTGCAGGAGATTATTCCCAACGAGCACGATCATCTCAACTGCGACGAGTGCGGCATGTGCATCGATATATGCCCGGTAGGCGCGCTGACCAGCGGCATGTACCGATATAAAACACGGCCCTGGGAGATGCAGCACGTCGGCACCATCTGCACGCATTGTTCGAACGGCTGCAAGACCACGCTGGGCGTTCGCAATAACGAAATTATCCGCGGAAACAACCGCGACCGCTCCGGAATTAACGGCGAATTTTTGTGCATTAAGGGCCGCTATGCCGCGGATTTTACGACGCACCCGGAGCGCCTCGCTTCGCCGCTGATTCGCAAGAATGGCAAGCTGGAGGCCGCCGCTTGGGGCGAAGCCTTAGAGTTGGTGGCCGCGAAGTTTAAGGAAGTGAAAGATCGCGGCGGCAAATTCGGCGTCATCGGCTCCAATCACACCACCAACGAAGAAAATTATCTGCTCCAGAAGTTTGCGCGGCAGGTGCTGGGCACGAATAACATCGACCACCACCGAACCGGCGACATAGTTACGCTGCTCGACGCGCTAAGCGGCCGCGCGGATGCGCTGGCGACCATGGAGGATCTATATCAGAAGACGGCTTTCCTGGTCGTCGATAACGATCTCGCGCAGCAGCAACCGCTGGTTGCTTACCAGATCCGCGCCAGCGTGCGCCATCACAATGCGCGCGTGTACGTGGTTACGCCGGGTCCGGTACGCGAGGACAAGCACGCGGTTCGCGCACTGCGCGCCCAGCCGGGAGAAGAGTTCGCGGCGCTCGCGTCGGTCAAAGACCAGCTCGCCAAAGAGCCGGACCTCGTCATTCTTTTCGGCGACGCCATGAAGGGCGACGCGCTGCGGCAGCTCGTCGCCTTCGGAGATTCGCTCGGCATTCCCGTGAAATACGTGCCGCTGGTCGACTACTCCAATTCGCGCGGCGCGGCCGACATGGGCCTGTTACCGAGTCTCGGGCCCGGCTACCAGGCGCTGCAAAATCCGGGCCTCGCTTACGACCAGATCATGTCCGCGCCCGATCTCGACGTACTGTGGGTGGTCGGCGCAAATCCGCTCAAGCGCATGCCGCTCGCGTCTGCCAACCCGTTCGTCGTCGTGCAAGACATGTTTCTCACCGAAACTGCGCAACGCGCCGACGTCGTGTTCCCCGCGGCATCCGCGTACGAGAAGACCGGAACCGTGACCAGCGTCTGCGCCGAGGTGCAGCGCTTTAAGGCGGCCATCAAATTCATGGGCGCTAAGCCCGACCTCGAAATCGTCGGCCTGCTCGCCAAACAAATGGGAGCGAACATCGGGATCTGGCTGCCCGACGCGGTATTGGAAGAGATTCGCGCTACGGTACGCGGTTATAATATTCCTTTGCCGATTTTAAAAACGGGAGGCGCCGTGCAAACCACACCGGTAAACGGCCGCATTCCCAGCGACGCACGGCCGGATTTGATCGAATCCGCCCACGACACGTTGTTCACGTCCGGTACGTTGGGGCGCTACACGCGCGTGTTAAACGCCGTGCTGGAGGGCCCGGGCGGCCTCTATCAAGGGTAAAGCGCTAATCGCTGGACGGCATACGGCGCCCGCGCGCATGCGGTTGGGTGCGCGCCTGTAGTCTTCGAGTACAGACCGCAAGAATGAACTTTCTCATAATCAGCCTCATCAAGGCGGCGATCATCGCGTTCGTCTTGCTGACGACGCTCGCGTACCTGCAATGGATCGAGCGCAAAGTAATCGCGCACATTCAGTTGCGCGTCGGCCCGTACCGCGTCGGCCCGCACGGCCTGCTGCAGCCGCTTGCCGATGTCATCAAGCTGGTCACGAAGGAGGGCTTCATTCCCTCGCACGTGAACCTGTTCTTCTATTTGCTGGCCCCATTCCTGGCCGTCACGCTGGCGCTCATTAACATTTCCGTCATTCCGTTCGGACCTGCCATTACCGTCGCGGGCACCACGACGTGGATGCAGTTGACCGACATCAACATAGGCGTGCTGTTCGTGCTGGCGGTTTCGAGCGTGGGCGTATACGGCGTCGCGCTCGCCGGTTGGGCGTCGAACAACAAATACTCGCTGATGGGCGGGTTGCGCAGCTCCGCGCAGATGATCAGCTATGAGTTGCCTCTCGCGCTGGCAGTTGCCGCGCCGCTGCTGCTCGCGAACTCGCTCAGCTTCCGCGACATCGTCGAATCGCAGGCCGGATACACGTTCGGGTGGCTCGCACGCTGGAGCGTATTCCAATTTCCGTGCCCGCAGATTCTCGGGTTCATCGTGTTCATGATCGCGGCGTTCGCGGAGACCAATCGCATTCCTTTCGATCTGCCGGAAGCGGAAAACGAGCTGGTGGCGGGCTTCCATGTGGAGTACAGCAGCATGGGTTTCGCAGGCTTCTTCATGGCCGAGTACGCCAACATGGTGACCGTCTGCGCGGTAGCGACGCTGCTGTTCCTGGGCGGCTGGACTCCGCTGTTTCCTGCGCCTGCTTCGAACTGGGTGCCGGTGGCGGTGTTCGCGCTCGGCGGGCTCGTCGCACTGTACGCCGGTTTAAATCCGGCGCGTCCGAAGGATCGTTTCACGATGCCAGTGGCGGGTCTCGTCGCACTCGCGCTCGCGGCGCTTTACGCGCTCAGTTTCATGGTCCCGGTTATGGAGACCATTTTGATGGCGCTGTTCTGGTTCTGCGGCAAAACCGGACTGCTGCTGTTCCTGTTCATCTGGGTGCGCGGCACGCTGCCGCGCTTCCGCTACGACCAGCTTATGCGCTTCGCCTGGACCATTCTGTTTCCGCTGGCGCTCTTTAACCTGCTGCTGACGGGCCTGCTGGTGGCCATCTTTCCGCAACGTTGATTCACGATGTGGCACGTAATTGTCTTTCTGATTTTCGCGATCATCGCCATCGTGGCGGCGGTCAACCTGGTCATCCAACGCCATCCAATTACCAGCGCGCTTTCACTCGTCGGGGTCATGAGCTCGCTCGCCGTGATGTATCTGCTGCTGGGTGCTGAATTCATCGCGGCGGCGCAGATGATCGTGTACGCCGGCGCCATCATGGTGCTATTCGTGTTCGTCATCATGCTGCTGAACACCGGCGCCGAACCGCGCCGGCCGGGCGGCTCCAAAGTGCGCTACTTCGGCATCCCGCTGCTGATCGCTTTTCTGGGGCTGATCGTTTTCATGGTTGGAGTGATTTCGCCTGCCGGTTATTTCGGCGTGGCCTTTGGCGCGTGGCACGCCGGTCCCGCCGAGGTCGGTCGCGCGCTGTTCACCTCGTACCTACTTCCCTTTGAAGTGATCTCGATCCTGGTCCTGATCGCCATTGTGGGAGCGATGGTGCTGGCGCGCAAGGAGATCGACTAATGCATGACCTAACCGCGGGCGCGCTGCAGGCGGTTCCGTTGTCCTGGTATTTGATTCTCAGCGCGATTCTGTTCACCATCGGCATCGCCGGCTTTATTTATCGCCGCAATCTGATCACGATCTTCATGTCGATCGAGCTGATGCTGAACGCGGTGAACTTGAGCTTCGTCGCCTTCGCCTACAAGCTGCACCAGGTCGACGGCCACATCTTCGCGTTCTTCGTCATGGTGGTCGCGGCGGCGGAAGCGGCGGTCGGCCTCGCCATTATTCTGACCGTGTTTAAGAACCGGCAGACGCTCGAAATCGACGCGATCAGCTCCATGAAATATTAAACATGCTGCTCTGGCTCATACCGATTTTTCCCTTCTGCGGTTTTCTGCTGAACGGCCTGTTCGGCCGGCGGCTGCCCAAGTCGATGGTGAACCTGTTCGCTATCGGCAGCGTGGCGCTGTCGTTCGCCTGGGTGGTGAAGACCATCTTCGGCCTACTGCCGCTCGAAACCGTTTACACCGAGCACTACTACACCTGGATTCAGAGCGGCATGCTGAACATCGGCGCCGACTTCGCCGTCGACCGGCTCACCGCCGTGATGCTGCTGGTCATCACCGGCGTCGGCCTGCTCATCCATATTTACTCCATCGGGTACATGGCGCACGAAGGCGGCTACTACCGCTTCTTCACGTACATGAACCTGTTCATGTTTTTCATGCTGGTGCTGGTGCTGTCGGCGAACTACCTGTTGTTGTTCGTCGGCTGGGAAGGAGTCGGGCTGTGTAGCTATCTACTCATCGGCTTCTACACCCTCGAAAAATTCGCCACCGACGCCGGCAACAAAGCTTTCATCGTAAACCGCATCGGCGATTTCGGCTTCTCGCTGGCCATGGTCCTGATCGTGCGTGAATTCGGCTCGCTCGATTTCGGCACCGTGTTCAAAGCCGCAGCGGGCCGTCCCGTCGAAGCCGCGGCGGGCGGCGTGATCACGCTCATCTGCTTTCTGCTGCTGCTGGGCGCGACGGGCAAAAGCGCGCAGATTCCGTTGTATGTCTGGCTCCCGGACGCCATGGCGGGTCCGACGCCCGTCTCCGCGCTA
>JAICMB010000820.1 GCA_025929455.1 Bryobacteraceae bacterium
CTCCGCGGCCGACCGCAGCACCGCGTCCGTCACGTAATCGGTGCGCAGTGCTTCGGCGAATTCCGGCGCCGCGGGCTTGCCCGTTTCGAGAGCCGACAGAAAATCCGCGGCCTGATGAATGAAGGTGTGCTCGTACCCAATCTGCAATCCCGGTACCCACCAGTGATCCATATACGGATGCTCGCGATCCGTGATGTGAATGCTGCGCCACCCGCGCAGGCGGCCCTCGTCGCCGTGATTGAAATACTGTAAACGATGCAGATCGTGCAGGTCCCAGGCGAGCGAGGCGTGCTCGCCATTCATCTCGAGCGTGTACAGCGCCTTGTGACCGCGCGCATATCGTGTCGCTTCAAAGGTCGCCAGCGATCCGTTCTGAAAGCGCGCCAGAAATGCGCTCGCGTCGTCGATGCCGACGGGCTCGACGCGCCCGGTCAGGTTGTGCTTGCGTTCTTTGATGAACGTCTCTGTCATTGCGGAAACCTCCGCGATGGGCCCGTTGAGCCACATGGCCGTATCGATGGTGTGCGCCAGCAGATCGCCGGTCACGCCACTGCCCGCTACGTTGATGTCCAGCCGCCACAGCGCCTCGCCGCCCTGCGGCAGTTCGCTCGATATGGTCCAGTCCTGCAGAAATTTCGCGCGGTAGTGAAACACGCGGCCCAGGCGGCCTTCATCCACCAATTGCTTTGCGAGCGTCACGGCCGGTACGCGCCGGTAGTTGTACCAAACCATGTTGGCGACGCCGGCCTTCTCCACTGCGTGCGTCATCGCTTCGGATTCTTTCGCGTTGCGCCCGAGCGGCTTCTCGCACATCACCATCTTGCCGGCGTTCGCCGCGGCAATCGCGATCTCGGCATGCGTATCGTTGGGACTCGCGATATCTACGACGTCGATATCCGGCGCTTCCACCACCTTGCGCCAGTCCGTCTCCGCGCGATCGTAGCCCCAGTTCGCCGCGAACGCGCGCGCCTTCTCGCCGTTGCGCGCGCAAATCGCTTTCAAAACCGGTTCGTACCGCACATCGAAAAACGTGCCGACGCTGCGGAACGCGTTCGAGTGCGTGCGCCCCATGAACCCGCAGCCGATCATGCCGATGTTGAGCTTCTTCATCGTCAGTCCCAACCGTGCGCATTGCGGACCGCAATCATGGTGCGCAGCACCTTGTTCCACGTGTCCTGTTGCAACATCATCTCGTTCGGGAACATGCAACCGTCCCAGCAAATGTGCTCAAATGCACGCGTCTGCCGTCCCGCATCGTCGCGCATCCACGCGCCCGCGTCGCGAACGATATCGAGCTTGCCGTTGGGATCGTCGGGTGGGCAATGCCGTCCTGTTTTATCGTGCGATCCCGCGCCTTTCACGGTCCCGTCGTTCTGCGCAACATGAAAATCGATGGTCCACGGCCGCAGCGCGCGCGCCATCGTGCGATACGCTTCCGCCAGCCGCTGCGAATCGGTCCAGTCGAAACCGTCGGGCAGCAGCCGGTCCTCCGGCGCGTTGTAACCCATGGTGAACAGCATGGTGTGCGCCATATCGGCCTGGAACCCGAGTGTCTGCGGCCGCCCCACGCACTCCAGCAAATGTACATTGCGCCGCCAGCTATGCATCGCGCCCCAGCAGATTTCGCCTTCTGCGGCGAGC
>JAICMB010000718.1 GCA_025929455.1 Bryobacteraceae bacterium
ACCCCGACCGCGCCGTCGCGATTGGCATCATGGTCAACGAACTTGTGATGAACGCCGTTAAATACGCCTATCCAGATGGCGCCGGTCCGATCCACGTCGATCTCCATGCCGAGGGCGAAGACCTGGTTCTGTCGATTGCCGACGATGGCGTGGGCGTCAACGCCAAAATCGACCCACGATCCACCGGCATGGGACAACGCATTGTCACGGCAATGGCCTCCAAGCTAGGTGCAAGTGTGGAGCGCGATCCGTCGCACCCGGGTACCCGGATCGTGCTCCGGTTCCTTCGCAAGCCAGCGGCCAAGCCAGCGTGTGAAGCGGCGAGCTAGGCGCAACGTACGCCATGCTGCTATCGTGACCTGTATGGCCTCGCGCGACTCCGCCTCTTCCGAGATTACGCCTGAAGTACTGCTGCGCGCCTATGCCTGCGGCATTTTTCCAATGGCTGAGAGCGCCGACGATCCGACCCTTTTCTGGGTCGAACCGGAAACGCGCGGCGTCATTCCGCTCAATGGTTTTCGCGTCTCGTCGCGGCTGGCGCGCACGGTACGCTCGGATGTCTTTGCCGTCACCGTGGATACCGCTTTCAAAGCAGTTATCGCCGGCTGCGCCGCGCCGCAGCCGGGCCGACACGACACGTGGATCAACAAGCGTATTCGCGATCTCTATGTCGGGCTGCATGAACTCGGACACGCTCACAGTGTCGAGGTCTGGCAGAACAATGATCTCGTCGGGGGCCTCTACGGCGTCAGCCTTGGGCGCGCGTTTTTCGGCGAGAGCATGTTTCATCAGACACGCGACGCGTCCAAGGTGGCGCTCGTGCATTTGGTGGCGCGATTGATCGCGGGCGGTTTCGAACTGCTGGATACCCAATATGTGACGGAGCATTTGCGCAGCTTCGGCGCGGTCGAAATTTCTCGGCGGCGTTATACCGCGCTGCTCGACAGGGCGATCAAGGGGGGCACCGATTTCGGGCGACTGGCGATTGATCGGTCAATCAGCGGCGCGCAAGCGCTGGAGATCATTGCGGGGCGTCGCTAAGCGCCAACTTCGCCTGTTAGCGGAATATCCCGAAAAGGCCACCGGATTGCTGCGGGGGTGGCTGCGGCTGAGGCGGCGGCGGCTGCTGGATCTGCTGCTGCACGATCGCCGGCGGGCGCGGGGCCTGCTTCGGCTGCGCGCGTTTCTGCGCGGGCGGTGGCGGTGACGGCTTCACCGGTTCCGGCGCGGCGCTGACGATAGTCGTATCAGGAACTTTGCAGTCGCTCAGCCAGATATCATAAATCGGATGTTCGACCCCGTGCAGGCCGGGACTCGCCGCAAACATCCAACCAGAAAAGATCCGCTTCACCTCACCCTGCAACGTGATCTCATCGACCTCGACAAAGGCGTCGGTGTTAGCGGCTTCAGTAGCCGGGCGGGTGTAACAGGCATCGGTCTTGACCCGCAGCGCGCCGAACTGAACGGTCTCGCCTATATCCTCGTCAAAAGTAATGATGCGCCCGGTGATCTTGTCCAGGCCCGAAAAGGTTGCCTTCTTGTTGACGATCTTCTGGGCCGGCGGCTCGGTCACGACTTCGTCGCCCGGCTGCAGCGTGGCCGGCGCCTGCGGGACAATCTTAGCCTGTCGCCCTCCCGGTGGATTGGCATTCGGCGCTGCGCCCTGATCGACCTGCGGAGGATTGACGGCGATACCCGGCGCGACATTTTGCGGAATAACCGTGGTGCCGGGTGGCGGCGCCAGAGGTTGCGACTGCACCGAACCTGGCGGCGGCACGCCCTGCCCCGGCAGCGGCCTATTGGGTGTCGGGAGCAAGCGGCCGCGCGGCAACTCGGGTACTTCCTCGTCATCATCGGGCTGCTGGTTACCGCGAACAATATTACCCGGCGGACGCAGCGGCGGATCGGAAAAGATATTGCCGATCTGCGCGCGCGCGGGCGGCGCAAGCGAGATCGCTGTAGCGGCTAGCATGGCCGCAAAACCGGTCAGGGCAATCGTTCGAAGCATTTCGCGGCTTTAAAACAGGCGAATCGGGCTCGTGACATTCTAAAGCGTCTGCGCCGCTCGCGGAGTCTTCGGTTAACACGCCGAATACGGCGGGGAAAGGGCGGGTCTCACGGTCCCCAGCCCACTGGTCAGCCCGCGCCTCAGATGAAATAGTCATTCATCAAAGTTCGCGCGTTCCGCGTGAACCGGACGAAAATCCTGGAAAACGGGACGACCCTGGA
>JAICMB010000577.1 GCA_025929455.1 Bryobacteraceae bacterium
CCCCGTTTTGGCACCGGCGGCTTTGCTTCCGCGTCAAATCTTCCGTTGTGGGCGCAATTGACCAAGCCAAATGAGCAATCGAAAGCTAACCGTAGCCGCGTGTTTTGTCGTGTTCCTGATGGGCACGATGGCGCGGGCGCAAACCGCGCAGATTGTGGGCACGATTTCTGATTCGAGCGGCGCTCGCGTTCCCGACGCGAAGGTTACCGCAACCCAGGTAAATACCAGCGTCGCCCATACCGTCTCTTCGAACCCGGAAGGTTATTACATCATCCCTCTGTTGCCGCCGGGTAACTACACCGTAGTTGTCGAGAAACCAGGATTTCAGAATGTAACTCATGCGGGCCTAGTCCTCGCAGTGGGCGAGAATGCGACGGTAGACGTCGCGCTCAGCGTGGGCGCCGTGAATCAGACGGTGGCGGTCACCGCTGTCGCGCCGCTGATCGACACCCAGAGCGGCACGCTCCAGCGTGTCGTTGATCAGCAGCGCGTGAAAGATCTGCCGCTGAATGGGCGAGACATTACTCAGTTGATGACGGTGCAGGCGGGCGTGCTTCAGACGCAGTCCTCGCCCGGCGTCGTGGGCAATGGCTTCGTCGTGAACGGCAGTCGCAATACGGGCGTCAATTTCCTGCTGGACGGCGCGACTAACACGAACTCGTATCAAAACTATAGCGGCGAGTTCCCGAACCCGGATGCCATCGAAGAATTCGGCATGCAAACTAACAACTTCAGCGCCGAATACGCGAACGCGACCGGCGCGGTTGTCAGCGTCGTGACCAAGTCCGGCACCAACCAGTTCCACGGCTCGGCGTTCGAATTTCTGCGCAATGGCGCTTTGAACGCTCGCAATTTCTTCGCCGCCACCACGGATTCGTTGAAGCGCAACCAGTTCGGCGGCACATTCGGCGGCCCCATTGTCAAAAACAAGCTGTTCTTCTTTTTCGCCGCCCAGGGCACCACGGTTCGCAGCAACCCGGTGGTCACCAAGCAGTTTCTTCCGACGACGGCGATGCGGACCGGTAACTTCTCGGCGATCTCGAAGCAGCTCATCGATCCGGTCACCGGCGCCGCATTTCCGGGCAATCGGATTCCCACTTCGCGCCTGAGCCCCGTCGCGCTCGCGTTCCTAAAATATCTGCCGGACCCTGGTACGCCGGACGGGTCCCGGCTTTTCGGAACGCCGGTCATCAACAACCAGCAGGAATACACGGGCAAGGTGGATTGGGTGGTGGGCAACCATCGTGTGACCGGCAAGTACTTTTACAACAACTTCACTCAGCCGTTCACGGGAAATGTGCAGGACTACGCGACCATGACCGGTGCCGGCGTCGCGCGTTCCCTGCAGCCCTATCAGCAGATCTCTCTCACGGACGTTTACACCATCACGCCCTCCGTCCTGAACAGCTTCACTTTTGGTCTGCGCCGCGATCGCCAATTTAACGATTGGGCCAGTGTCAAACTGCCGCTGAATTTCCAGCAGGCCGGCGTACAGGGCATCGCGGTGCCGGACCCCTCATCGGTCTACATCAGCATCTCGGGCGGGTTCACAGCGCGTCCGGGCTGGCAGTACGACCTGCATGAGGACGATCTCCAATTCACCGACACTGCGACCTGGATTCATGGCCCGCACGAGTTCAAGTTCGGGGCCGAATACATCCACACCTCCAATAGCATCAAGAATGAGTTTCGGCAGATGGGCCAGTTCACTTTCAACGGATCCCTCAGCGGCAACGCCATGGCCGACTACATGCTCGGCGACGTCTACCAGTTCTGGCAGGGCGGCGGTGAATATAAGGAGCTTCGCGAAAACCGCTTGGGCTTCTTCGCCCAGGACAACTTCCGTGTCACTTCCAAGCTGACTCTGAACCTCGGTTTGCGCTGGGATCCGATGTTCCCTCCACAGGACGATCTCGGCCGGGTCGAATGCTTCGTGCCGGGCAGCAAGTCGCAGCGCTTCCCGAATGCTCCGCTCGGCTACCTGCTCGCCGGCGACACCGGATGCCCGCAAGGCGGCTTCAACTCCTACATGGCGGAATTTGCGCCACGGTTCGGGTTCGCCTACCGCTTGGGCCAGCGCACGGTGATTCGCGGCGGCTTTGGCCTGTTCTGGAACCCGCTGTCGACGATTCAGTACAACACCTTCGTGGATTCCGCGCCGTTCAGCGACCAGGTTACGCTCTACGGGGTATCGTTTTCAAACCCCTACGCCGGCTTTGTGAACCCCTTCCCGCAGGCTTATGCACCGTACTCGCCCCCGCGGGATGTCGCGTTCCCGGTTCCGCTGGGGCAGTTCGGGGTGTTCGTTCCCGGCTGGCGCCCCAGCTATCAGCAGAGCTTCAACTTCACGGTCGAGCGTGAAGTGGCGCGAAACACCGTCGTGCGCGGCAGCTACATCGGCAATCAGGGACGGCACCTCTCGTATGTCACGGATGTAAATTACGCCCGTTACATTCCGGGCAACAGCACCGTGGCGAACACGCAGCAGCGTCGGCCGTTCGCCGATTTCGGCGAAGTATTGAATTCGCCTTCGGATGCGACTTCCAGCTATAACGCCCTGCAACTCTCGGTGGAGCGGAGGGTAGCCCAGAGCTTTTCGTTCGAAGCGAGTTACACCTGGTCGAAGTCGCTGGACATCGGATCGATCGACGCTGAACCTGGCCAGGGCACACCGCTCATTCCGACGAGCCTGAGCGCCAATCGCGGTCCGTCGGATTTCGACATTCCCCACCGGCTGGTGTCATCGTACGTGTGGTCGCTGCCCAGACTGACGACAAGCAGCGCCCTTGTCCGGAACACGATCGGGGGCTGGGAGACCACCGGCATTCTGACAGTCCAGAGCGGCTATCCGTTCACCGTCGTCTCGGGCCAGGACAACTCGCGTAGCGGCGACGGCGTGGATCGCCCCGATCTCATCGGCAATCCCTACCTCGACACCAGCCGGCCCAACGGACAGCTCATCAAGGAGTATTTCCGTACCGCGGCCTTCACCGCGAATCGTCTGGGCACCTTCGGCACGTCTCCACGCA
>JAICMB010000344.1 GCA_025929455.1 Bryobacteraceae bacterium
CCCGGCTTGCGAAGGCGCCGCTGAGCGAGGACGAGCGTTCGGCCATTACTCAAGCCATCGCTAAACACGATTACACGGCTGCGGCGAAGGTGCTGGTCGTTACGATTGACCGCAACCCGCGTTCAACCGAACTGCTCACCGCCTCGGCGGGCCTGTTCTTCGTCGATCGTCAGTACCTGAACACCGCGATCGTCCTCAAACGCGCCGAGAAGATCGCGCCGCTCGCGGCGGCGGACCGCCTTCTGCTGGCCCTCGCGTATATTGCGATGCAGCATAGTGACTGGGCTCGGCCTGAGCTCGAGAAGCTAGCGGCGCAAGACCGCGCCAGCATCGCTCCGACATATTGGCTGGCCCGCATCGACTACGACGAGCGGCGGTACAACGAAGCCATTCAAAAACTGCGGGCCGTGACGAGCGCCCAGCCGGCGTTTCTGCGCGGCTGGGACAATCTTGCGCTCGCGTACGAAGGAGCTGGACTGCTGGAGGACGCGGCGTCAGCCTACGAAAAAGGGGTCGCGCTGAATCGCTCTGCTGCAGCGCCGTCGCCGTGGCCGCCTCTGAATTACGCCACGCTGCTCGAGAGATTGGGGCGCATTGCGGACGCTGAAAAGTTGCTCGCCGAAGCCGCGCGGTACGATCCGAAATCCGCGCAGGTGCACTATCGTCTCGGCCTCGCACACGAGAAATCAGGCCGTGATAACGCCGCCATTGATGAGTTTCGCGAAGCCGCGAGGCTCGATGACAAATACGCGGATCCGCTCTATGCGCTGGCGCGGCTGTTTTACAAAAAAGGCGACACGGCCAACGCGGAGAGTACGATGACGGAATACCGGCGCGTCAAATCAGCTCAGGCTACTACCGCACGCTGACGGAATCTTCCGGGTAACCTCCCAGAGAACGATTCGGATGATGTTGTCCCAATGTCCTGAACCGAAAAAGATGTGACAGCAAGCCGCATGTGTTCGTACGCAAATATCGTCGCCTGGACCGACTCCCTCGATGCGGATTCGAGATTCGCTGAAAGCCCTGCCGTCGCAATCGGAGAGTAACGCGTCGGGCTCAGCGATAAGCGCGCCATTCAGCGCCACCAAATGCATCTGAGCATTTTTCTGTATGATTCTGAAGTCCACTGCAGTAGGGCGCCGTACGCTGCGTGCTCGCGCATAACTGTGGACATCTCCGGTTGCTAAATCGACTTCGCAATTCGTCCCGCACTTCAAATAACCCGCACGGATGCGTGGAATGTGATCTACGCTGCTCACAACAGGGTCGCAACTCATGCCGGGCGCGTCGCAACTCGCGACCGATAATGCGACCGATCCCAAGTTGGCGGTTGCCCACTGTTGAACAGCGATGTCGCTAAGCACTCGCAAGCGCCAGCCCTGTAGCCGGATTTTATCGAATAAGATCCAGGATCAACTGGCGCTATGTTGAATTCACCACGGTCATCAGCAACGGCTTGAGCGGCGTGCACATTCGATTCGCGCGAAAACAACTGTATCCGCGCGCCTGCAATCGCCGAACCTGTGGAATCGACGATCGTGCCCGAAATGCCCCGCTACGCGATGCCTGTGCCCATACCTGGACGCCCCCAGACATGATCGTGAGAAAACAGATCCAAGCTGCCGTTGCGAACTACTCCTGCACGCTGACTTCTTTGAAGTAGATATTGCTGCGGCCGTCGTGATTCTGTAGGCCGATATAACCGCTGTCGGGACGCGGCCCGCGAATCGGCTCGAACCATTGTTTGCGCGGAGGCACGCTCTGGTGGCCGATGCCGAGGAAGTCGTTCACTTTTGTGCCATTCAGGTGAACGATGGTCTCCTGCCCGCGCAAGGTGATTTCCATGGTGTTCCACTCGCCCGTCGGCTTCTGCGTGCGCTGCGTAACGCGGCTGAGTGAGTAGATCGCGCCGGTGCAGTGCCAGTCGTCGCCGGCGCCGTCGATCTGCACTTCGTAGCCGTTGTGAACGCCGTACCATGGATCGGGCGCCTGCTCCGGCATGCGGATGTACACGCCGGAATTGTCGGTATTCGCTGAAGTTTTGAAGACCACGCGGATGGTGGTGTTTTCGAACTTGCGCGGCATGTACACCAGCAGGCCCATGCCGGCATGTGTGTGCAGCATGCCGTCGTCGACGGTGAACGAACCGGGGCCGACGTGATGCCAGCCGGTCATGTCCTTGCCGTTGAAGAGGGGCTTCCAGTTCTGCGCGTACGCGGCGCAGGCGCACAGCATGAGCAACGGGGCGAGCAATCGCATGAGCTTCTTATTTTACGCCGCTGCACCGGGCTGCGCTTGACGGCGTGCGGAAGCGGCTACAGCGCGCGCTTAGTCGCGCTACTCCGCGGGAATCTCGAACTGCAGCGTCCGCCGGAAGCCCTGCGTTTTCCACGCGCCGTAGATGATGCCCAGCAACAGCCATGCTCCGCCAACGATCTTTGCGGGCCTGGACAGGTTGAGCCACATCGCCAGGCAAATGAGAAAACCGAGCGCGCTGGGCAGGCCGTACTTCCAGCTACGCCGCTCCGCGCGCACGTAGTAGTGCAGAAACGCGGCCACGTTCACGCCCATAAACCCGATGAACGCGCCGAAATTCAACAGTTCCGCGCCGATTTCGTACGTCATGAGCATCGCGGCGCCGAACGATATCCCGCCGATCAGCAGCACATTGTTGGCGGGTATGTGCGTCTTATCGGAGACCACGCCGAAGAAACGCCGCGGCAGAGCGTTGTCGCGACCCATGCCGTAAAGCAGCCGCGCTCCCGATAGCTGCGCGCCCGAACCGGAACCGATCGTCGCGACCAGCAGAGTAAAGTTCACGGCGTGGAATAACACCATGCCGCCCGCGCGGCCAGCCACATGAACATAAGCCGTATCGATGTCCGGGAAGGGAATCGACACCGGCCATACCAGCTGTGCCGCGTACACTTCGATGGCCGACAGCACCCCGGTAATGAGACAAATCAGTACCGTCGCCCGCAGAATATTGCGCCGCGGATCGCGCACTTCCTCCGACAGCGTCGAGATGGCGTCAAAGCCGATATATGTCAACACCGCGAGCGACGTTCCGTTGGCCACGCGCGAAGCCGAAAACGTATTCGGATCGTAGAACGGATTTGTGAAATACGCCAGGGTCAGGTTAGGCAAGCCCATGACATAACGCGCTGCGCAGATCAGCACCGCTACGATCACGGCTCCCATCGCAAACGTCAGGAAGGTATTGATGCGCGCGGTGGCCCGAATGCGCCGGAGATTCAGAAATGTAAACAAACACGCAAAAAACAACGCCCAAACTACGTAGGGCAGCGGCAAGATGTTCTGCGCCGCCTTGCTGCTCCAGATCGTGCAGATCACTGGATTGAGCACGTAATCCATCAGCATGCTCCAGCCGCTCAGAAAACCGAGCGCCGGATGAATCTCCTGCCCCACATACGTGTAAGCGGAACCCGCGCTGGGGTATGCGCGCGCCATGCGGCCGTAGCTGAGCGCCGTCAGCATCATTGCGATCATCGCAATGAGCACGGCCGTTACAACGTGCCCCTGCGCCTTCTGGTCGACTACCCCAAACAACGGCATGGGCGCCGTCGGCTGCACCATGATAATGCCGATGAAAATCAGGTCCCAGAGGCCGAGGGAGCGAACCAGCCGCGTCTGCGCGGTTTGCGTCTCGGTGGACATAAGAGCCTATTCTGTCATACCGGCGGCGCTCGAACCTGTACGATCCTAAGGACAGTGGCGCGATTCGGGCATAGAGTGTGGTCGTTTTTCGATCTCGGCGTGCGGCACCACGTAACGCGCGCGGGGCTGTTCTTCACGACTGCGTGCGCCGGCGTCGCGATGGCGGCGTTCGCCTCCGCGAACAATCTGCTGTTCCTCATACTCGCGGCGATGTTGGCGACCCTCATGATTTCGGGACTGGTCAGCCGTCTATCGCTCGCCGGTCTGGAACTGGATCTGATCCTTCCCGAACACATCGCGGCCGGCCGCCGCGTCACCGGCCGCATCGTGGTGCGGAATTTGAAACGCTGGATGGCTTCGTTTTCCATTCATGTGGCGGGGCAGGGCAGCACCGGACTCGACGTTCCGGAATATTTCCCGGTGATCCCCGGCGGCTCCAGCGTCGAGCAGCCAGTGGAATGCCTTTTCGCGCACCGCGGCTCATATCGCGAAAACAATTTTCGTTTTGCGACGCGCTTTCCCTTCGGCTTTAGCGAGCGCCGCGTGAACGTGCTGCTGCGGCGCGAGATTATCGTGTATCCGCGCGTGGACCCGCAGCCCGGGTTCGAAGATCTGCTGGCATCGCTGGCGGGAGAAATGGAATCCTGGTTCCGCGGCCACGGTCATGATTTTTACCGCATCCGCCCATATGAAGCGCTGGAGAGCGCGCGGCACGTGGACTGGAAAGCAACGGCGCACACCGGCGCGCTGCAGGTGCGCGAGTTTGCGCGCGAGCGCGATCAGGAACTCGCGCTCTTTCTCGATCTCGATGTGGACGCCGCGCGAGAATGGTTTGAGCGCGCGGTGGATTGCTGCGCGTATCTGGCGTGGAGCATGACGCAGCGCGGCGCGCGCGTCTC
>JAICMB010000249.1 GCA_025929455.1 Bryobacteraceae bacterium
GTTCGCATTGATGTGCTCGATCATCTGCGGAATCGAGACCTTCTCGAAATCCACGTACATAGTGGAAAGTCCGAACCCGCGTATGCCTACGGGCGGGAACTTCGTCCACGAGACGGCCCGCTCCAACAGCTCCGGCGACTCCACGCGTGGGAAAATGATGCCCTGCGCGCCGGCATCGAGCGAGCGCGCTATCAGATCGTACTGCATGTCCGCCACGCGCACGATCGGGCACAGCCCCGCCGGGTTCGCGACGCGGCAGATGTCCTGCACGGTTTCCAAGTCGAAGCCGCCGTGTTCGGTATCGACGAATGCCCAGTTGAATCCCGCGGCCGCCAGAATGCGGGCCACGTCCGCGGAACGAAGTTGCGCAAAGCCCGTTCCGAGTTGCACACGTCCTTCGCGCAGCGCCTGTTTGACCGTATTGATACGCATAAGTGCCGGAACGCGCCGTCAGACCGCCACGACCTTGTGGTCCGGACAGTCCAGGTGCACGTTCTCGTATAGTGTATCGAGCAGACCGGACCCGTGCCGGGCGAGAAACGGCAGGATGGAGTAAAAGCGCTCCTGCAGATGCTTTTGCGGGTAGATCAGATTGGTGAGATAAGCGGCTTCGGCTTGCGCCCGCTCATCGCGGCGTAGCATCTGTCGCGCCGTTTTGTCCTGCATCTTCGCAAGCTGGTATTCGATTTTGCGACGGCTGCGGCCGAGCGCGCGCCCCAGCGTGGGATCGAAGCATTTCAGATCGCACGCGAGTGTCTCAAGCGTCGCGTCAACCTCGCGCCGCGCGGTTTCGAAATTGCCGTGCAGCGCCGCTGGCACCAGCCGCGCGGCAATGCTCTCTCGAACCGCCGCCTCCGGTTGCAGCACGTCGGGAACATGCAACTTGTAGCGGTCGAGTAGTTTCGCGCCGCGTTGATCGATCAGCGTGAACGTGCTGCGGGCGGCGATCACCGGCATGCGCCCCAGCAGATCGCGATATAAAACCTGCGACTGCGCCATGTACGCCAGCTCGGCGGGTCCGCCGACATATGCGACCGAGGGAAGCAGGTAATCCTGCATTACGGGACGCAGCAGCGCGTTCGGAGAAACCTGTTCCGCAACATCGTCGAGTTCCGCGACCGAATAGTTGCGATTGCCGGAAACGTATCCGCCGTTGGCGCGCCGTAGCGTGATGCGCTGGCCGTCCTCCAGCAGGAAAAACAGTGAGGTGTTCGGTTCGATGTGGACCTGCGCGTGATAGCCGACATCAGCAAGTTCCTGGTTTCGTTCGAGCAGGCTTTGCTTCAGTGACGGCGCGTGGTCGAGAGCTTTGCGCAGGAACGGGCCGGCGATGCGCCGGAGATCCGGATCCAGGGGGTCCACAAAAACGAAGCCAAAGGGCTCCAGGAGCGAGCGCATGAGCGCGCGAAACGCATCACCGAAACTGACGCCGGGTCGGTATGCGTGACGCACGCGCGCGGTGACTTCTTCGGCAAAGGGCAGACCGGCGAGCGCGCGCTCCAATTCGGCGATGGGCGGGTCCGGCATGGCGAGCGGACCTACGACGCGCTGCCCGGGTCCGCTTTCCGCGGCCGTCGCGATCCGTACGGGTTGCTGAGCGCGATCGAAGACCCAGGTGTGGTCGACTTCCGCGATGTCGTGGTCTTCGGTAGCCAGCCAGAACACCGGGACGGCCGGCAACCCCTGTGCCCGCAGACGCGCCGCAATCGACGCCGCCGTAAGAGCTTTATAAATTGTGTAAGCCGGTCCGGAAAACAAACCCACCTGCTGTCCCGTGACCACAGCCACGGTTCCCGGGCGGGCCAGTTCATCGAGTGCGGGATTGGGTTCGTTTTGCGCGCGCAGGGCTGCAACGAGGGCCGCCCGGCGGTCGTCGGGATAGGACAACTCGGCGACGGCACGGCGGTAGGAGGTGGGGTCGGCGGGGTTGTGTGCGTAAAACCCGGCTACGCGGTCGAAGTGGTACTGGTAATCGGAAAACAGCTTGGAGGTGTGCGGGATCTCGGTGTGCCGTATACAGCCGTTTTCCATGAACTTAGCCGGATGAGGTCAGACGCGCTCAGAACGGTTCAAGGGTATCAGATGTCGCGAGTGCACCAAAGTTGCTGAAAAATAGAGAGGACGGCGGCGGGCCCCGCTAGCGTACGATAGAGGAAGACCACGCCCCATGATGGACGAGCAGGAGTTCCGGAGGCGCGCCGACGAGGCGCTGAACGCGCTTTATCGCAAGCTGGTTAAGGCATCCGACGAGGCGGCGTTCGAGCCCGATCTGCAGACTGGCGCCTTGACGGTCGAGTTCGAAGACCCGCCGACCAAATTTGTGATCAGCCCGAATACGCCGGTGCGACAGATCTGGGTATCGGCACACTCGAAGAGCTTCAAACTCGGCTGGGACGGAGCGAAAACCGCTTTCGTGCTGCCCGAGTCCGGCGAAACGTTGACGGAACTGTTGCAGAACGCGGTCAGCAAGCAGTTGGGCGAGGAAGTCGCGCTTTAAGCGATGTCGGGCGTCTACATCTCCTATCCGTTTTGCGCCCAGAAGTGTACGTATTGCAACTTCGCGTCCGACGTGTCCGGGGCGGAATTGCGACAGGCGTACGGCGAGATGCTGCGGCGCGAAATCGGCGAGCATGTCTGGGCCTGGACACCGGAGACCGTCTATCTCGGTGGCGGCACGCCGAGTCTGATGGACGCTGAAGAGTTCCGCGCGCTGCTCGATTGCGTTCCCGGGCGGCCCTGGCGCGAGGCAACGGTCGAAGCCGCGCCCGGCACGCTCACGCGTGAGCGCGTGCACGGCTGGGTTGAAGCGGGCGTGAACCGGGTCAGCCTCGGCGTCCAGTCATTCGTCCAGCGGGAACTGGCGCGCACCGGACGGCGGCACACGGCCGAGGTGGTGGCGGCCGACATTGACCTGCTCCGGGGCGCGGGAATTGCGAATTTTAATATTGATCTAATCGCCGGCCTTCCCGGGCAGACGGCGCAGTCCTGGAGGGCATCGCTCGAATTTCTGGAGCGGCTCGAAGCCCCGCACGCGTCTGTGTACATGCTCGAAGTGGACGAGGACAGCCGCCTCGGCCGGGAAATAATGTTCAACGGGCAGCGGTACGGCGCACCCGAGGTGCCCGACGACGCGCAGATCGTCGAAATGTACGAGGCCGCGGTCGAGGCGCTGCGGCGCATGGGTCTGCCGCGCTACGAGATTTCGAACTTCGCACGGCCCGGCTTGGAGTCGGTCCACAACCTGAAGTACTGGCGTCTGGAGCCGTACGCCGGCTTCGGCGCCGACGCGCATTCCTTCGACGGCGAGTTCCGGTGTTGCAACACCGAAACTGCCGACGAATACGTGGCCTGCATGCGCGACGACCGCTCGCCGCGTGTAGACACGGTCCGTGCCAATGCCGGCGAGGAACGCTTTCTGGTGGGCCTGCGGTTGAGCGAGGGAATGCGCCCTGCGCCTGCCGATTGGGTTCGTTTCGCCGCGCCGATTGAGCGCTTCGTGTCGGAAGGTCTGCTCGAAAACGAGCACGGCCTCTTGCGGCTCAGCGACCGCGGCCTGCTGTTCTCAAACGAAGTTCTGCAGGAGTTTATCGGCGCGTGAGCGACGGCTACATCGATCTGCGCAGCGACACGGTGACGAAGCCGACGCCGGAGATGCGGCTCGCCATGGCGGAGGCCGAAGTCGGCGATGACGTCTACCGCGAAGATCCCACCGTAAACCGGCTGGAAGAGCGGGCGGCCGAGATCGCGGGCAAGGAAGCAGCGCTGTTCGTCCCCACGGGCACGATGGGGAACACCATCGCGATCAAGCTGCACACGTCGCACGGACAGGAAGTCATCTGCGAAGCGCGCTCTCACGTGATCGATTGGGAACTGGCGATGATGGCGTGGTTCTCCGGGTGTCTGGCACGGCCGGTCGCGGCGGACCACGGGATATTGCACTGGGCGGATATAGAGCCGGTCGTGAAACCAATGGGCCCGCATTGGGCTCCGACAGGTCTGATCGAGATTGAAAACACGCACAATATGGCGGGCGGGACCGTGTATCCGCCTGAAGTGGTGGACGAGATCTCCGCCCAATCGCACGCGCGCGGATTGAAAGTGCACATGGACGGCGCGCGCGTGTTCAACGCGGCCGTTCATCTGAATCGCCCTGTTGCCGACATCGCGCGCGGCGCCGATACCGTCATGTTCTGCCTGTCGAAGGCACTGAGCGCACCGGCGGGTTCGATGTTGGCGGGGACTGCGGACGATACCGCCCGCGCGCGGCTGCTGCGCAAACGGCTGGGCGGGGGCATGCGCCAGGCAGGCATTCTCGCGGCTGCCGGGTTGATCGCCTTGAACGATATGCCGGCGCGGCTCGCTGAAGATCACGAGAACGCACGCCTGCTGGCGGCGGGTCTCGCCAACCTAACGGGCGTGGAGATCGATGCCGCGCGTGTTCAGACGAATATTGTGATTTTCAGTGTTTCAAATGACGCTCAGGAGTTCTGCGCGGCCCTGAAGCAGAGCGGCGTGCTGGCCGGTACTGCGGGCAGCGGCAGGATCCGCATGGTCACGCATAAGGATGTTTCGCGCGCGGATTGCGAGCGTGCTGTTGCGGCGACTGCTGAAGTAATGCGGAGGAGGACAGGCAGCAAGACTGCCTGTCCCACCGTTTAGATCCCGACCATTACTTTCAGCTCGGAGACCATGTGCTGCATGGCTTGCGCTTGTGCGCTCATCTCTTCGCCGGCCGAGGCGCTCTCTTCCGCACTCGCGGCGGTCTGCTGGGTTAAGCCATTCATGTCGTTCACCGATGCGGACACCTGCTCGATGCCCTTGGCCTGTTCCTGACTGCTGTGGTTCACGGATTCTACAAGGTGCCGTATTTTCTGTGCGCTTTCAGTGATTCCGCGGATCGCGGTGGCCACACGGTCCAGGTTGCCGCTGCCCTCGTTCGAGCGCACGATGCTTTCCTCAATCAATCCCGTGGTATCGCGCGCGGCGTCGGAGCAGCGCTGTGCCAGGTTGCGCACTTCATCGGCAACCACGGCAAAGCCCATCCCCGCTTCGCCGGCCCGCGCGGCCTCGACCGCGGCGTTCAGCGCCAGAATATTGGTCTGGAACGCGATCTCTTCGATGACCTTAATGATGCGTGAAATCTTCTCGCTCGAGGCATTGATCTCCTTCATCGAAACCACCATGCTCTCGAGAGTACGATTCGCC
The DNA here is from genome assembly GCA_025929455.1 of Bryobacteraceae bacterium. The sequence goes on from JAICMB010000249.1 coordinate 5,206, forward strand.
TCGGAGACGCGATGATCGCCATCGTTCACCAGGTCCACGGCCGAGCGCGTGTTCTCCGCGTTCCGCTTCGTGGTCGATGCGAGTTCTTCCGCCGTACACGCAGTTTCGCGTAGCGACGCGGCCTGCTGCGAAGCCCCGTGCGCAAGGTCCTGGCTCGCCGAACAGACCTGCAGCGATGCGTTCGCCATCTGCGCCGCGCTTTCCGACATCTGGTCCGCAAACCGCCGCAGCCGTCCGTTCACTTGCGCCAGCACGAAATACACCAACACGGCCAGAATCAGGGTGAGGCCAATCAAAATCGAAGCGACCCAGAAACTCCGCGACGATTTCTCGGAAGCCGCCCGCGCCGCCGCTTCGAGCTGCGCGCGCTGCGATTCGGATAAACGCCCCGCCGAGCGGCTCATTTCCGCGATCAGCGGCAGCGCCTTGTTGATGTGCATATCCAGTGCTTCATTGCACTTCTGCGCCGCGCACAACCGCGTCATGTCGCCGAAGTACTGCACGA
>JAICMB010000797.1 GCA_025929455.1 Bryobacteraceae bacterium
CTCCAGCCGCGCCTGTTCGAGGCGCAGACAAGCGGAGGCATCGAGCGAGCTGAGGAAACGCCCGCAGATCGTCGTCGCCAGCTCGCAAAGCGTATCGTCCACGTATGCTTCGCCGGGCGCTTCGCCGGGTTGCAATCCGAGCAGCGCGGAGGCGAGCCTTTGCGCGGCGGCGGGCGTAGCGGCGATTTCCAGTGTTCCGGCGAAACCGGCACGGAAAGCGACCGTTACGTATTTGACATGCTCGACAGCGGAGGGCGCCGGTACCGCCTCGGCAAAACACATGGTTTCGAGCGCATAGCGCACGCTGCAATCGAGCGCGGCGGCGATTTCGCTTTCAGTTGCGCATGCAGCCGGCATGGAAACTCCTTTCGATTGCGGCGCGCAGTGCGGCGGGCGCAAGCGGTTTGGGCAAGTAAGCGGTGGCGCCCAAGTCGAGCATCTGCTGCGCACGCGTGGCGGTCGCATCTTCGGAGACCACGATGCAGGGGACGTGTTGTAGTTTCGGGTCGCGGCGAATCCGCTGCAGGAGAGTAGCCTCTTCCGGCGCCATCATATTGGTATCGAGCACGATGAGATCAGGAGGGTGATCCGCCATCTCGCGCGCCGCCGCCGCGCCGCTTTCGGCCACGGCACAGGACGATTCGGGAAGGCCGGGCATCTCTACAACGCGGCGGAGAAATTGCCGCATGACCGGCGATTGCTCGACCAGGAGAACATTAAACGGCATGGCGTAACCCCTGCGCCGCTGCGGCTGCGCGCGGTCTTTCGGAACGGACAATAATGCGGCCGCTCGCATCCAGCCAGAGCGAGCGGGCGCAGTCGCCGCCGAGGTCTTCGCCCGCGAGATAGAGATGTTCGCGCCAGAGAGTTTTTTTCAGCGCCAGTTCGTTGGCCTTCGCCCATTCCGCCCCTTGCGTGCGTTCGGCAAGCGCCGCAGCGCCGCAGCCATACAGGCGCAGATCGCGATCTAAAACGCCATAGGCGCGCACGTGAGAGAGTAATTGCGCAATGCCGGTATCGGCGAACAGGTAAGGGTTCTCTTCGGCCAACGCAGGATCCGCAGCCGAATCCGGATAGGCAAACCTTAGCAGCCCTGCCAACCCGATACTAGGGGCAGATACGGCGAGAACGACCGACGAGCGAATGTCGCGTGCCATCAGTGGCGCAGACTGGTCCGCCGCCGGCAGACGACAAAAAACGATCGTCTGCCCCACTGCAATTGGGGCCGTCTGGATAGGAATGGGGATAGGCATGCGGAAAGCTCGACCGACAAAGCGTTATCGATGAGCGTTCCGGCGCATTAGAAGGAAGTTTTCAAATAGAACGATTCGTCAGCAGACCGCTCAGCCCGGGGGAGCTAAGGGGTGTGCGCGGTGGCGGACGCCGAAGTGTGCGTGGCGGCGGGCGCTTCGGAGCCGTGCAGCGCTTTCATGATGTCCTGCCGGGTGTACTCGACGATGATCGAAACCCGGCGGTTCGAGGGGTCGAAGGGGTTGTCGGGCACCCGAAGCTGCTGATCGGCGTAGCCGCGCACCTGCGAAACCTGATTCTCGCGCACACCATGGTTCTGCAGAATCCGGCGTGTCGCGTTCGCACGATCCGCCGACAGCTCCCAATTGGAATAGATTGTGGCGTCGTGATACGGTTTGGCATCGGTGTAGCCTTCGATTAACAGCCGGTTGGGAACCTGACCGAGCTGGGCGGCGACCAGGATAAGCAGTTTCTTCCCGTCCGGAGTGGGTTCGGACCGGCCGTTA
>JAICMB010000163.1 GCA_025929455.1 Bryobacteraceae bacterium
AGCCTGCACACAGCGTTTCCAACGCGCGGGCATTTCCTTCGTGCCGCGCAGGATTTTGCCGTTGAACGCGAAATCCTCTTCCTGGAACGGCGCCGGCAACTGCTCGGCGTTCGCGGCCAGCGCGTGCCAGGTCAGATACGTCTTCAGATCGTCCAAGCTGGTGTCCGCCAGCAACGGGGTGAGCGCTTTCACGAAGTCCGGCACGGCTACGTTCAATGTCTGCACCGGGCGGATGCCCGTATCGGTGAGATACGCTTTCCAATTGAAATCCGGCGTGAGTGCGTCGAGCTCGGCAACCGTCATCTTGTGATAGGTGTTATTCGGATTGCGGCGTGCAACACGCTCCATCGACGCCTTCGCCAGCGCGGTTTCGATCTTCATGATCGCCTGCACTTGGGCATCTTCATTGCCGGGCGCCTCGTTGCGCGCTTTCGCCAACAGACCGAGCATGTTCTTGATGTGCTGCTCGTATTGTTGGCGCAGCTTTACCGAGCGCGGATCGGTGCGCAAATAGTAATCGCGGTCCGGCAGGCCCAGCCCGCCCTGATCCACGCTGGCGATGTTCTCACTCGCGTGCTTAGCATCGGGCCGCACGTAAAATGTGAAAAACGCGAGCACCCGGTTATCGTGCAAACGCGCCAGCTCCGCCGGAAGCTGCTGCTTCGTGGTCAGCTTCGCGATGCGGTCGAGCATCGGCGCAATCGGCTCGATGCCGTTGGCGTCGATCGCCGCTTCATCCATGCACGAAGCATAGAAATCGCCGATCTTCTGCTCCACCGGCGTGCGCGCCGCGCTCGTCGCCGCGGCCTTCTCCAGAATGTCGCGCTCGATCTGCAGGTTCCGTTCCTGCAACTCGTCAAACCGGCTCCAGCGCGGGCGGTCCGGCGGAATGGGATGTGTGTTGCGCCACGTTCCGCAAGCGTATTGATAGAAGTTCTGGCATGGACTCACACTCGTGTCCATGGCCTTGAGATCGATACCGGACGCGGAAGCGGTTCCCGCTGTGGACGCCGGACCGGCGGCAGATACGATGGCGGCAGCGCAAAGCGCCGCAAGCGGAACGCGAATGGCAAGCGACATATAACAAAATTGTCGCGCGCCCGGCGAGCGTTTACGATTGCGGCAAGAAAGACTGCAGCGTGGGATAGAAATTGCGAACGAAATCGATGCCCGTATCGGTCGCCTGCTGGTCCGTTACACCATTGCCAAGCGGCACCACCACGCGCACCAGCGCGGTGTCGGTGCGGTTGTATCGCAACGCGTCGAGTACGACATACACTTTCGCCCTATACTCGCTCGCAACCACCCGATCGCGCGACTGATACCAATACAGGACCAGCGCCTTCGAATCGCCTTTCTGCACGATATAGCGATTGACATTCATCGGCGCCGCGCGACCGGGGACCGTAACCGGAATCGTGTCCGAAACAGTCCAGATCCACCCCGTACCCGGCAGGCAATTCTTCGGTGAGTGCGGCGTCGCGCCGGTGCGCTGCGATTTGAAGAATGCTACGAACAGGTTCGCCAGCCGCCCCGAATTGTCGCCGTAGTCGCGATTGATGTAATCGTCGGCGCGAAGCACATCCTTGACCTCCTGCTCCATGACGCCCTGCTGCACCATGTGCCAGGGACCCAGGAACAACGGAAACTGGTCGAACGACCGGTATGCCGGAACCTTCTCATGGCGCGAAAAGCCGTAGAACAGGCCCGTTTGCGTAAGCAGAATCGCGCTCAGCACGAACGCCGCGCGGGTCATCGTGTAACCGCCTCCCGCGCGCGGGAAGCTTTCTTAAACGCGTCGTAGATGGTATTGATGAGCTTGTGCACGCCAATCAAAATAATGAGAGCGATCACAAACATCACCCAGCCTTCGAAGGTATGGAACACGCCCTGCGCAAGGTCCGTCCGGATTTCGCTCAGCACGCCAGTGATCGTCACGCGCGCCGCATTCACCATGATCGCGATGGGGATCGTAGCAAGCAGCAGCACTCCACGCATCCAAGCTTTCTTATCGAAAAAGTACGCGTATACCAATGACAGGAACGACAGTGACAGCAGCGAGCGGATGCCGCTGCACGCTTCCACCACCGACAGCTTTTGGCTCGCCAGTTCCAGCACGTTGCCGTCGCGCAGCACCGGAATGCCCAGCAGCCCGAGCAACATTTCCGCCATGCGCGATGCGAAAATCTGCAGCGGCAGGGTGATGCGGGCGTAAATGATCGCCGGGATCGGGATCATGAAACACAGCAGGAATATCGGGAACGCAAGCTTCTTCAGCGTCTGCGTGCCGCGCACCAACAGGATCGATCCGATGATCGCGATAATGAGCGAGGTGCGCGCCAGGAACAACTCCGCGCCGAGCGTGCCGAGCATCATCTGGAACGCGCTCCACAATAGGATCAGCACGCCCCAGTAGTTCGGCTTCGGCACGATCGCCATGAGCTCGTGCCGCCGCTGCCAGGCGATGTATCCCGCGATGATGGGCACAAAAAAACCGTGCCCCATATCTTCATCGTTCGCCCATTGGCGGACCAGCAGATGGATCACGGGCGCATAGCAGATCGCCAGCAGCGCGGCGAACCAGAGCAGCCCTATAAGCTGCGTCCTGCGAGGTCCGGCGGACGCTTCAGCAGGGCCCATGCTCTTGGCGTACGTTGCCATTGCACAACTTAGTTAAGCACACGAGTCTGCTCGCCAGGGGAGATCAAAAGTACCATCGCCGCCACTCTTTGGGACCAGCCGATACAATGGAACCTGTGCGCTTTTGCCGAGCGTTTCCGTTGGCCCTTATTTTAGCATCGCTTGCGAGCCCCCCGGCCGCGATTGCGCAAGCGGTACCGGGCGCGCGCGGCATCTTCCCGCTCAAAGACGTGCGCGCCGGGCAGCACGGCACCGGCAGAACCGTGTTCCAGGGCGGCCGCATCGAGGAGTTCCAGGTAGAGGTGCTGGGCGTGCTCGAAAATCTCGGCCCCAAGCAGAACGTCATCATCGCGCGTCTCTCCGGCGGCCCGCTCGCCAAGACCGGAGTGATACAAGGCATGAGCGGCAGTCCCGTCTACATTGACGGACGTCTGGCCGGAGCGGTCGCCATGGGTTTCAGTTTCGCAACCGAACCCATTGCCGGCATCCGGCCGATCGAGGATATGTTCGCGGTAAATCCGCCGCTTCCGAAGGCCAGCCGCGCGCCCGTTCATACTGCCTCTGCGTTCAGCGTGCCGCCGCTCCCAGCGGAACCCGCGCTGCCCAACGCCGGTGGCCTCGTCGACATCGCAACGCCCGTTTCGTTCTCCGGCTTCACGCGTGGCACGCTCGACCACTTCGCGCCGGACCTTCGGAAAGCCGGCCTGCAGCCGGTGCAAGGCGTCTCGAGCGGCGGGCATCTGCCGAACGCTATGGTCAACCCCGAGCTACTGCATCCGGGTGACATCATCACGGTGCAGTTGCTTTCCGGCGACATGAGCATCGGCGCCGACGGTACCGTCACAACAATCGAAGGTAAAAATGTTTATGCGTTCGGGCACCGCTTTCTCGCGGTCGGCAACACCGACCTGCCGTTCGCGCGCGCCGACGTGATCACCGTTTTGCCCGATCTTGCGAGTTCGTTCAAGATATCGACTGCGAAAGAATGGATGGGCGCGATTACGCAGGACCGCAGCACCAGCGTCGTCGGCGTGCTCGGCCGGCGCGCTTCTACGGTGCCACTCAGCATCGCCGTGCGCGGCGCCCGGCACGCTCCCGCCGACTACGAAATGCGCATGGTGAACGATCGCGCGCTATCGCCGCTGATCGTGCAGATGGCGGTGTTTTCCGCCATCGATGCGACCGAGCGCGCCGCCGGCATCAGCAGTTACGCCATCCAGGGCCGTATCGATTTCAATAAAGGCGTGCCGCCGGTCATTCTCGACAACACCTACGCCGCGGATGCGAACGCGCCCGCCCTCGCCGCCCTGGGCGTCGCCGCGCCGCTCGCCTACGCTATGGCGGCCGGCTTCACCGATCTGAAGGTGCAGGACATTTCGCTCAACATCCATGCCGCCGAAAGCAAGCGCGTGTTGCAGGTTGACGACGTGACCGCGCGCCGCGATGTGCGGCCGGGTGATGCACTCGACCTGCATGTTTCGTTTACCGGCGAGAACGGCGCGGTTATCGAGCGCACGGTGCGCTGGCAGGTGCCCGTGGGCATCGAGGCGGGTCAGTTGCAAATTTCTGTGTCGGACGCCTACACCGCGAATCTCGCGGAGTTGCAGCGTCTTTCAGTAGTACCCAAGTCGCCGCAGCAGGTAACCGCCAATATCAACAGCCTGCGTACGAACACCGGCGCATACGTGCGCATCTGGCGCAACGAAACGGCGTATCAGTCGCAGGGCATGGACCTGCCCGATCCGCCGCCGTCCGTTGCACTGGTGTTCGCGAAAGGCCAGGGCGCTTCGGCGATGAATCTCTACAGCCCTGGTTCGACGGTCGCGGAGATGCGGCTCGATATGGGTGATGCCGTCGTCTCCGGATCGAAATCGACACAGGTGGAAGTCGCTCCATGAAGCACGGTATCGGCGCATGTGCGCTGGCGCTGGCGGGCGTGTGCGCCTGGGCGGCAACCACGACCGCATGGGAGATGAGCACCTACCAGGACCTGGTGCGCGGAAGGTTCGACGGCGTCGCCCTCGATCGCGATGGCAGACTCACACTCGCGCCGAAACTGAGTACCGTTCTCGCTTCCGGACAGTCCATCGTGTGGAGTCTGGCGCAGACGCCCGGCGGCGTGATTTACGCCGGCACGGGCCACCGCGGGCGTGTCTACCGCATCGAGCCGAACGGCACGAAAACGGTTGTATGGACCGCCGATCAGCCTGAAATATTCGCGGTTGCCGCGGGCCCGCATGGGGACGTGTACGCGGCGACTTCGCCTGACGGCAAAGTCTATCGCCTGCACAATGGCGCGGCCACCGAAGTCTACGCGCCGAAAGCGAAATACATCTGGTCGCTGGCGGTAGCGAGCGACGGTGCGCTGTACATCGGGACGGGCATGCCCGGAAACATCTACCGCGTCGCGCCGGGCGGAACGGGCGAGTTGTGGTACCAGACGGGTCAATCGCACGTGATGTCGCTCGCGGTCGATAGCCAGGCCCGGGTGCTGGCGGGCACGGAGCCCAACGGCATTCTGTACCGTGTAAGCGGCAAAGGGCAAGCCTTCGTGCTCTACGATGCGAACCTGCCGGAGATTCACTCCGTTCGGGCGTTGCCCGACGGTACCGTTTACGCTGCGGCGCTGGGCGGCGCTGTGACGAATCGCGCGCTGCACGGCTTGCCTGTGTCGGTTGGCTCGTCTGCGATCACTGTCACGGCACCGGCGACTAGCATCACCGTGACGGATTCGGCCGACGCACAAACCGGACCCGAAGTGAAAGCGCCCACGGCCACGCCGAAAACAGCAACGCCCGTGACTCAGAGCGCGATCACCGTCGCAGGCTCGATCGAAGTGCCGGGCCTTGAAAAGTCCGCGATCTACCGCGTTAACCCCGACAACACCGTCGAGACCATGTGGTCTTCGAAAGACGAGAACATCTACGATTTCACCTTGCGCGCGGACGGATCCATAACCGCCGCCACCGACCTGCAAGGCCGCATCTACCGCATCGGCCACGATCGCAAAGCCTCGCTCATCGCCGAAACGAATCAGGGCGAAGCCACGCGTCTGCTGCCGGCCGCCGCCGGTCTTCTCGTGGGCACCGGGGATACGGGCGAGATCCTGCGGCTCGATTCCATCGCGAACACAACCGGCTCTTACGAATCGCCCGTACATGACGCCAACACCGTCGCGCGTTGGGGCCGCTTGTCGTGGCATGGCGCCGCAGGCAGCGCGTCCTTTCAAACCCGCACGGGCAACTCCCTGCGCCCCGATCAGACCTGGAGCGCATGGTCGGCCGCGATCACCGACCCGCAGCGCGCCGAGGTGAAAAGTCCCAACGCCCGCTATATTCAATGGCGCGTACAGTTGATGGGCGCGAATGCGGAAATCGATGACGTTACGATCGCGTACGTTCCGCAAAACACGCCGCCGGTGGTGCGCAGCATCAGCGTGACGCCGCAGAGCTCGACGGGCGCCACGCAGAAGACGACAGCATCCACCAGCACCTCCTCAACTGCCGCATATACCGTGACCGTCACCGATACCGCAGGCGGCGAGACCGCCTCAAGCTCGAGCGGCACGCCCGCGCAAACCGTGTCGCGCACGCAGGGAGCGCAGTTGCTCATCTCATGGCAAGCCGACGACCCAGATGGCGACCATCTCACGTACGCGCTCTATTTCCGCGGCGAGGGTGAGACGCAATGGAAGCTGCTGAAAACCAATCTCACCGACAACTCGTACACGATCGATGGCGACTCGCTGGCCGACGGCCGCTATTACTTCCGCGTCATCGCGTCCGACCGGCTCTCGAACCCACCGCAATACGCGCGCCAGAGCGATCTGGTCAGCTCACCTGTTGTGATCGATAACACGCCGCCGCTGGTAACGTTGACAGCGCCGCGGCGTAATGGCGCACAGGTCGAAATGGAAGCGAGCGCAACGGATGCCGCTTCCGCGCTGCGCCGCTGCGAATATTCGATCGACGCCGGTCCCTGGACGCCCGTCGAAGCCGCCGACGGCGTTACGGACGCGCCACAGGAGACGTTTCATATCGCGGTGAATCTGCGTCCCGGCGAGCACCTGATCGTGGTGCGCGTGTTCGACGCAGCGAATAACGCGGGGCTGGCGAAGGCCGTCGTGCATTAGCGTAGGACAGCTCAGCTGCTCAAACCTATTAGTTAACGAAGCGGCCCCTCCGACCGTCTGTTCCATGTAGGATGAACGACCAAACAGCCCAGTCCCGGATCCTGCTAGGCCCGAAAGACGCCGCTCGTTGGCCATAGTCGTGGCTGCGATCGCGTGCTTGTTCAGTTATGCGTCTGCGCACCCAGCTTCGTGAATTGTCGCCGACTCCCAAGGACAGATTTATTTCACCGGCACAGCACGAGGGGTGTACCTGATCGATAATCATCGTGCGCTGCGTCACCTCAGCACCGCTAGCAAGCATTGGATGGTGTTGGATTCTGCCGGTCGGCTCAGTAAGATCACGACGAGGCCTACTTCCCCAACACCGCGTTTCACATAACCCCAGAAGGCAGGCGGCCGACGATTCTATTGTCCAGTGGAGTTCCAATCGCGATCGGGCTGATGCTCCTC
>JAICMB010000831.1 GCA_025929455.1 Bryobacteraceae bacterium
AATACCAGACAAGACACCGAGAGCCGGGCCATGAACGGGCCCATGCTGTCCTTGACGACGATGTACACGCCGCCCCGGACGAACATGCTGCAGCTTTCCATGTACACGCTGCGCACGGCGAAGCTGAACAGCATCACGGCGAGGACGAACCAGGCAGCCGATTCGCCGATGGCCTGCTCGGCGATGCCGCCCGCGTAGAACATGGACGATGCCAGATCCGCGAGGACGATGGCAGCGCCGCGCCAGAAACTGATGAAGGATAAGGCTACGGTGGTCGCAACCACCACCTTATTCATGGGGAAACTTCGGACGTCTTCCCGGGGCATCTAAGCGTGAATTTCCACGACCTATTATCCTACGCTCAGGTGCCTCCTCAACCAGACAGGGCTTGTACCGCCGCGCTTGCGGTGGCCGCCTCGCTGCGCGGGCGCGGTTTCGAAACATGGCTGGTGGGCGGGTGCGTGCGCGACCTGGTGCTGGGGCACGAACCGGCCGATTACGACATCGCCACAAACGCTACGCCGGACGAAATACTGGCCGTGTTTCCGCGGGCCCAACTTGTCGGCGCGCAGTTCGGCGTGGTGCTGGTGGATGGCGTCGAAGTGGCGACGTACCGCAGCGAGGGCGCGTATGTAGACGGGCGGCATCCGGGCGAGGTGCGGTTCGAGCGCGACGTGCGGCAGGACGTGCTGCGACGCGATTTCACGATCAATGCGCTGCTGCTCGATCCGGAGCGCATCGATAGCGCGCGGGCGGACGTGGTGGACCTCGTAGGCGGGCTCGAGGATTTGCGGGCCCGCCTGATCCGCGCGATCGGCGATCCGCTGCTCCGCTTCGAAGAGGACCACTTACGCATGCTGCGGGCCGTGCGCTTCGCGGCGCGATTCGATTTTCAGATTGAGGCACGCACCTTCGAAGCGATTCGCGCGTTGCGGTCGTCCATCCGGCGCGTAGCCGCGGAGCGCGTTCGCGACGAGTTGAGCCGCATTCTCACCGAAGGGCATGCGCGCCGCGGGTTCGAGTTGCTGGACGCCACGGGCCTGCTGGAGGAGATTTTGCCGGAGGTGGCGGCGATGAAAGGCGTCGCGCAGCCGCCGGAGTATCATCCCGAGGGCGACGTCTGGACGCACACGCTCATGATGCTGGACGGGTTGGACTCGCCATCGATTACGCTCGCGCTCGGTGTGCTGCTGCACGACGTGGGCAAGCCGCCGACGTTTCGTATCGCGCCGGATCGTATTCGCTTCGATAGTCACGCCGAAGTCGGCGAGCGTATCACGCATGATATTCTCACGCGCTTGCGATTTCCAAATGACGTGATCGCGCAGGCCTGCGCGCTGGTGGCGAGTCACATGACGTTTAAAGATGTGCCCAACATGCGCGAGAGCACGCTCAAGCGCTTTTTGCGGCTGCCCGGGTTTGACGAGCACCTGGAGCTGCACCGGCTGGACTGCTCGTCGAGTCATGGCAATCTGAGCAATTACGAGTTTGCGAGAACCAAGCTGGAAGAGGCGCCGCCGGAGCAGTTGCGGCCGCCGCGTCTGATTGGCGGGCACGATTTGATTGAGGCGGGATACCG
>JAICMB010000415.1 GCA_025929455.1 Bryobacteraceae bacterium
GAAAGTCGATTCGGTTGATCCGAAGATCGCCCGAAGCGCTTACGGGATGTCCGGCCAGACCACCCGAATCGGACTGCACGACAGTACCGGGGACTCGCCGCTCGCATGGTACACCTACAAAAATCCGGATGGCGATCCACCGAAAGCAACGCCGGCGTTCCAATTGATCCGCCGTCTTGCCGTGTACTCTCAAACGGAGGAACTGCCGCTCGCGAAAGAACCCATAAATGACGAGATTTGCGGAGGCGACCAGTGGATCGAAACCGGTGATCTGTACACGGGACTCGAAACCGGACGGTGGCTGATCGTTAGTGGCGAGCGTTCCGATGTAGATGGGACGGAGGGCGTCCGCGGCAGCGAACTGGTGATGCTCGATGCCGTGCAACAGTACGTGGCGCAATACGACGCTCCAGTGAAGGGCGATGAACCGGAACTCGTGGACCGCGCGTCGAACATCCTCAGCACGCTGTATACGTTCGAGCCCGGCGAGAAGCTGCATACGTATTTGAAACTCGCAACGCCGCTTTCGTACTGCTACAAGCGGTCCACCGTCGCCATCAATGCCAACGTCGCCAAAGCGACTCACGGGGAGACACGGAACGAAACGCTCGGCAGCGGCGATGCGAGTGTCCCGCTACAATCGTTCACGCTGCGGCAACCGCCGCTCACTTACGTCCCCGCAAACGAGCCCGATGGAATCGAGAGCACGCTGCGCGTTTATGTGAACAGCGTCGAGTGGCACGAGGGCCCGGCCATTGTGGCCCTGGGGCCCGGCGATCGTGGTTTCACGACACGCACGGATGACAACGGCAATACAAGCATCATCTTCGGCAACGGACAGCATGGCGCGCGAGTTCCTACCGGAGTTGCGAACGTTACTGCGATTTATCGGAACGGCATTGGAAAGGCGGGCAATGTCAACGCCGGACAGATCACTAATCTCCTGAGCCGCCCGCTGGGCGTCAAGGGCGTGAACAATCCGATAGAGGCTGCGGGCGGAGCAGACAAAGAGACGCGCGACCAAGCACGAAAAAATGCGCCGCTCGCCGTCATGGCGCTCGATCGCCTGGTCGGTGTCCAGGACTATGCCGATTTCTCCCGTACGTTCGCAGGGATCGCAAAGGCGCAGTCGGCGAAGGTTGGCTCCACTGTTTACGTCACCATCGCCGGCGTGGATGATATCGACATCCCGAAATCGAGCGATCTCTACCGGAATCTTATCGCCGCGCTTCGCACATACGGCGATGCGTCCGTTCCCGTGCAAGTGGATCTGCGTGAACTGCTGATGATGGTACTGAGCGCGCGCATTGCCATCGATTCCGATTACCGCTGGGAAGATGTAGCGGACCGCGTGCGCGCGTACTTGCTCGACCGTTATAGCTTCGAACGGCAAGAGCTCGCAAAAGTTGTAATCCTGAGCGAGGTGATCGCGGCCATCCAGAGTCAACGCGGTGTTCGCCGGGTTGGCGTAGACGCCTTGGGCGCCGTGTCGCAATTGAACGACGACGGTGGATTACGATCCCCGCAAGAGATCGCAGGCGCGCTGAAGAAGGTAATCGACAATGATGCGGCCAAGGGGCGGCCCCGCAATATAGTGCCCGTGCTTGGAATCCGATCAGGCGCCAACGGCGTGCTTCCCGCGCAACTTGCCTTCCTCGTGCCGACGCTGCCGGAATCGCTGATCCTGAATCAGATTGAGGAGGCGTTATGACCGACCAGCTCTATGAGCTACTCCCCGCCGTTTACCGGCTGCGTGACGCCGAACGCGGGTATCCCCTTCGCGACTTGCTGCGCGTGATTCAGGAGCAGGTGGATGCCGTCGAGGATGACATTACGCAGCTATACGATAACTGGTTCATCGAAACCGCACAGGACTGGGTGGTTCCCTACATCGCGGAACTCGTGGGCTACAAGCCCGTGAACGCCGCCGGGGATCCCGCCGCGGCCACCGCCCAGGAGAACCGGATTCTGATCCCGCGTCGCGAGGTCGCAAACACCATCGCGTACCGCCAGCGCCGCGGAACCGTGTCGGTGCTGGAGGATGTGACTCAGGCGGTTGCGGGCTGGCCGGCTAGCACCGTTGAATTCTTCCGCCTTCTCCTGTGGACTCAGAACCTCAACCACCAGCATTCGAACGGATACCGTGCTCGTGTGACGAACCTGCGCAGCGCGAACGAACTCGACAAGATCGGCACAGCGTTCGATCCCTTTGCCCGAACTGTGGACGTGCGGCGTATCTCCTCCTACCGGTCGCAAGGCAAATACAACATTCCGAGCGTCGGGACCTGGATATGGCGGCTGAAAAATTTCCCGGTGACGCGAGCTCCTGCGTATCACCTGGATGCCGGCGCCAACAGCTTCACGTTCTCGATACTCGGCAATGACGCCTCCTTGTTCACGAAACCAATCCCCGAGCCGCGGCCCACGCATATTGCCGGCGAGATAAACGTGCCGGCGCCGATCCGCCGGCGCGCGCTCGACACCGACATCGCGGATTACTACGGCGAAGACAAAAGTTTTGCAATCTGGGCCGACTGGGCAAACTACACGATAAACCAACCTCTGCCCGCCGAGGTGATCCTCGCAGCGGACCTCACGGACTGGAAATACGCGCCGCCGGACGGCTCGATCGCGGTCGATCCGAAACTGGGCCGCATCCAGTTCCCTGTCTACCAAACCCCGCGCCGTCACGTGCGCGTCAGCTATCAGTATGGTTTCAGCACCGCAATGGGCGGCGGCGAATACCACCGCAAGCTATCCCAACACGCGGACGCCGAACTCTTCCAGGTCGGCGAGGACTCACCCTATAAAAGGCTCGGGGACGCGCTCTCCGAGTGGCGCAACAAGAAGCCGCCGCACGCCGTGTTCGAGATCACAGACAACCGCGCCTACGTGGAGCCGGTGCAGGTGCTGCTCGATCCGAATCAGTCGCTGCAACTGCGCGCCGCCGATCGCACACGTCCCGTCCTCCGCCTCCTCGATTGGCAGACCGACGGTCCCGATGCGCTAACGGTCGTGATGGCGCCGGCAAGCGAGTTCGTACTCGACGGAATTCTCGTCGCGGGGCGGGGCTTGAGCATCAGCGGTCCTGAAAAGCGCGAGACGGATTCCATTTGTGCGGCGCGCCTCGTTATCCGCCACTGCACCTTCGTTCCGGGCTGGTCAATCGACAGCCACTGCACGCCCGCGAACCCGAACAAAGAGAGCATTTCGCTCCAGAACGTCCGCGCGAAGGTACACATCGAGCACAGCATCCTGGGGCCTATCGAAGTCGTCGAAGATGAAGTCCACTCCGACCCGATCCCCATCGAGATCGAAGATTCCATTGTCGATGCGATGGATGGCGACATCGAGGCCATTGGGGGGCCGCAGGGCGCGCACGCTCACTGCGCGCTAACCGTGCGGCGCTGCACTGTGTTTGGAATCATCCAGGTGCACGCGATGGCACTCGGCGAAAACTCCATTTTCTTCGACTGCGTTCACGTGGCGCGCCGCCAGGTTGGATGCGTGCGCTTCTGCTACGTGCAGCCGAACTGCCGCACTCCGCGGCGCTACAGCTGCCAGCCGGATCTCGTGATGGCCGCCAAGACCAGCGCCGCCGCGAAGGCTCTTGAAGCAGAGCGTGTCATTCCGCAATTTACTGCCTATAGCTACGGATCGCCTGCCTACGCACAAATTTCAGTCCACTGCGCGCGCGAAATCTTCGAGGGTGCATCCGACGGCGCCGAGATGGGCGTATTTCACGATCTTTTTGAACCGCAGCGATTCGCAAACTTGCGAGCTCGGCTTGACGAATTCACACCTGCCGGCATGGATGCCGGCGTTTTACTAGCAAACTGATCCCGGAGGCACTATGAAAGGCGATTTCTCGGCTTGGCGGTTTGACCCGGCCAAACATTTCACGCAGGTGTTGAAACAGCAGGGGCGCGTGGATCTCGATTCGGATTGGAACGAGCAGGCAGCGATCTCGCAGTATCTGATGCGA
>JAICMB010000484.1 GCA_025929455.1 Bryobacteraceae bacterium
CCGCTTTGACGAGACCGTCAAATGCGGTCATAGGAGCAGAAACAGAACTGGCCATGTTGGCCTTATCGGCCGGCCGCGCGGTTGTTATAGCCGCTGGATGCGCATTTGTTTGAACTGCGTCCAGCGCTCCGCATCGTGAGCCTGCAGCTCGATGTGGCCCTCGTCGACGTTGGTCATGTTGCTGTACTCCATGACGTTCTGGCCGTTGATGCGCACCAGGCAGTGCTTTCCCTGCACCCACATCTGAACCAGGAACCATTTGCCCGGCTCGATGGGCGGGTAAACCGACCGTTTGTAGTGGTACAACGACCCGGTAGGATAATGCGCGCCTTCGACATCATGCAACTGGATTTCGTAATGGCGCGCCGCCGAGCCGCGGCCGTCGGTGCGGAAGAGAATACCGCTGTTGTGATGCCAGGCGTGGCGAACGTACGTCTGCAGCGCGAAATCGCGATACTTCTCGCGGGTGACCAGGTAGCCGAGCCCGCCGGCGTGCAGCACTTCGCCGAGCGCCTCGAAGCGGGCCTTGGGGCCGCCGCTAACCGACCAGTTCCGGTCGAGGTCGGCTGGCGAGACGTAAAGCTCCGTCCAGCTTTGCTTTGCGGGCAACTCACGAATTTGTAAGCCGCGGAAACGAATCGGATAGGAAAGCGACTCGAGGCCGAGGTACCCGCGGCGTATGCGGAGGCGCAATTCCGGGATGGTTTCAAGGTCGGCGTCCTGCACCAGGGCGTCGTTGGTCCAGACGCGCAGGCGCGGCCAATCCATAACGATGCGCATGCTATTCCACTCGCGGTGGCTCTTCACGTTGATGAGTTTGGGGGCAACCAGCGGGAAAATCGAACCCATGGATTCGGCGCGCGGCGGCTCGTCGTGGTCCTGGAAGATATTGATCTTTATGCCCGTTTCGATGTTGTTGCCGTGTTCCGGCGCGTGGAGATAGATGCCGGAATTGCACCAGCCCTCTACAAAGAATTCGCAGCGGAAATCGAAGTTTTCGTATTGCTTTTCGGACCGTAACCAAGCGGGATAGCCACTCGCTTCGTGCACCACGATGGCGCCGTCGCTGACGTAGAAGGCGGATTCGGGTCCTTCCTGCACGCTCCAGCCGGCGAGCGAATGGCCATCGAACAGGCTGGTGTAGCCTTGCTCGGAACCTGTTGCGGCGGCCACCCTCGACTGAGCGGCGGCAATGGCGGGCGCGGCGGCGACCCCAGTAAGAAACGCGCGGCGGTTCATGAACACCAGCGTACAACGTCAAGCAAACATTGATGTAATTTATGCCTATCGCTCGACGAGCGCGCGCGGATCGTAAATAAGAAACGGACTTATGCGAGATAAATAGCGCCGGAAAGCACTCTTGGAACAGAACGTGCAGAAACTAATGTTGGATCCGGAGTCCCAACGCTCCGGACCGGATGGGAACGAAGAAGGATAACGAAAATGTCTGCGATTGCACATCTGTATTCCGAGGCGGGGCGTACCTGGTGCCGGGTGATGCACTCCAAGCCTATGTGGCCGATTAACGGGTATTACCGTTGCGGCACCTGCCACCGGCAATGGGCAGTGTCGTGGGAGGCGCATCACGACGAAGCGCACCCGGCTCCGTTCCACGCATAATAAAGACCAGCGAGCGATAGCTCACGCGGGAGGCCGCGCCTTTCGGGCGCGCCGCTTTCCGCCTGCCTTGGTGTTCTTCTCCAAACGCAGCTTCCACGCCGTACGTAGCGCGTCCCTCAAAACGTCTTCGTTAGTGGCCGACAACCGCACGTGAGTCGCGCCCATTCTGCCCCAACCGCCTGCTACCGGAATGAAAACGTCGGGCTGCTCGGCTACGAAATCCGCCTGCTGTTCGGGCGTCAGCATCAGATTGCCATAGCCCTGCTTCTCGGCGGCCAGCGTAGCGAAGATGTGGCCGTCCACGCGGAAGTCCGGCGACCCCATGTGCGAACTCTCCTGGGCGCCTTCCATGCTCAGGGCAAGCCGGCGAAAATCCGCTGCGGTCATCGAACTCAATATCCCATAGCTCGTTATCATGAGTGTCATGCTTGTCCGCCTGCTGCCGGCCGTGCTGCTGTTGGCCTCTGCCTGGGCCGCCGCGCCGGTAATCCCCGCGCGCATGCACGAGTTCGTCAACCGGCACGAGATCGCCGGCGCCGTAACTCTGGTCGCGCAACACGGCGAGCTCGTCGCCTTCGATGCGGTGGGCGACGCTGACCGCGAAGCACACCGGCCCATGCGCAAGGACACCATCTTTCAGATCATGTCCATGACGAAGACCGTTACCGGCGTGGGTGTCATGATCCTTGCGGAAGAAGGTAAGCTGTCGGTCGGCGCTCCGGTCTCGCGCTATCTGCCCGAGTTCGCCGGCAAGGACATCACGCTTCGCGATTTGATGACTCATACCTCCGGCCTGCGGCAACCGCCGGACGTCATGCAACTGTACACGCACCTGGACCGCACGCTCGCCGAGGGCGTTCGCGAATTCGCCAAGGAGCCGCTCGAGTTCACGCCCGGCACACGCTGGAAGTACAGCACCGCCGGTATCGACGTGCTCGGGCGCATCATCGAAGTTGTTTCCGGCCAGCCCTATGCGGAGTTCATCGCGCAACGCATTCTGAAACCGCTGCAGATGAACGACTCCTTCTTCTTTCCAGATCGCGTGCCGGACAAGATTAACCGCATCGCGATGGTGTACAGGAAACGCGACGGGCAACTGGAGCGCTCCGGCGCGGACATTCTCGGCGGCGACCCCGCGCTGCACCGTAAAGGCTCGCGCTACCCTGGGCCGGGCTTCGGCATGTACTCCACCGCGTCAGACCTATGGCATTTTTACGAAATGATGCGCGGCCGCGGCTCCTGGCACGGCGTACGCATTCTGTCGCCGGCGTCAGTGGAAGTCATGACCATGCTGCACACCGGCACGATCTCGCCATCCGGATGGTTGGTCGGCGCGGGATACGGCCTTACGTGGGAAGTGATTAAAGAACCGCTCGGCACGCTCAATTTCATGTCCATCGGCACGTACGGCCACAGCGGGGCATTCGGTACTTACGGCTGGGTCGATCCCAAGCGCGATGTGACGGGCGTCTTTCTTATCCAGCGCGAGGGCGGGGCCGCGGAAGTGCGCGACGCGTTCTTCGCCATGGCCGCGGCAGCGGTTCCGTAGCGGCCATACCGCCTATCCAAATTATCTATTGGCGCAGCGGCGCATAAGACAGTAAAGTAACAATCAAGCCCCCGCCGGCTCTTCTGTAGCCACGTTTCGCTCCCATTTCAAAAGACCTGGAGGTGTAATCGTGTCTGCGTGTGTACGTAGCGCTTTGCTCATCGGCATGTCGGTTTCCGTTTTCGCGCAAACTCCCGTGCCGCCGTCCGCATGGAGCCGGTTCGGTATAGACTTCTCGCTGCTGGGCGATGCCTACTACGACGTCAATTTCAATCACCCCGCTTCGGGGGTGAACGGCCTCTATAACTTCGACACCGCCGCCAACCAGGCGCGTCTCAATATGGCGGAGTTGACCA
>JAICMB010000286.1 GCA_025929455.1 Bryobacteraceae bacterium
GCGTGCGCGCACGCACGAGGGCCGGAAATGCGTCAAGGGGCGGAACAGAATCACTGTCACGGACATCTAACGCTGTAGGTAAGTTGCCTCGCAGGCGGGCACTCGGCTATACTCCGCATTACGTTGAGTTTTCAGGCCGGAGCGTTCGTCTGAGGCGCGGCGGGTGAAGGAGCCGCGTCCGGTGCGCTGCGTTCTGCCGTTTTGCAGCCGTAGCCGCGGGCGTGTCATTTTTTAGACAGCGGCTCGCGTTCGCAGTTAGCCGTTGACATAATAGTTGATTTACGGGAGGCATGTAGTGCTGATAACCCCATCGAGACTTTTGCTGGCGATGATCGCGGCCGGCGCGCTGGCGATGATGCCGGCGGCGGGCTTGGCGCAGGAGCCGAGCAGTACGCAGGGCAATGCGCAGAGCTCCGGGAACAATACGAACGCGGGCGGTTCGGCGACCACCAATACGGGTCAGAAGAACTGGAAGGATCGTGCGGAGTACGATCTGTATGACTCGATCACGAAAGACACCAATCCGCAAACGCGGTTGCAGAAGCTGAACGAGTGGAAGCAGAAGTATGGAGAGTCGCAGTTCGCCGACGTCCGGCGGGATCTTTTCCTGACCACTTACGCGGCGCTGAACCAGGTTCAGAATACGCTGAACATGGCCAAAGAAATTTTGGCCGCCGATCCGAACAATTTCACGGCGCTCTACTACACCACCTGGCTCAGCCCGCTTCTACCGGGAATTACGGGGCAGGCGGCTACACCCGACCAATTGGCGGCGGCCGAGCATAGCGCCAACGCGCTGTTGAACGGCGGACTCGATAAACAGTTCGCTCCCGACAAGAAGCCGAAGACCATGTCCGATGCGGACTGGCACAAGGCCCGTACCGACGTGGAGGCGATCGCGCACACTACGCTGGGCTGGGTTGACATGCAGCAGCAGAAGAACGAGCAGGCCGAAGCCGAATTCCAGAAGAGCCTCAGCCTGAACCCCAACAACGGCCAGGTGGCGTACTGGATGGGGCAGGTGATCGTGGCGGAGAAGAAGCCAGAGCGGCGGCCTGTCGCGTACTACTATTTCGCGCGTGCGGCGGCATACGACGGCCAGGGTTCGCTGGCGCCCGCGGGACGTAAGCAGGTGCAGGATTATCTGACGCAGGCCTACACCGCGTACCACGGCAGCAAGGATGGTCTCGATCAGCTTCTCGCGCAGGCGAAGAACAATCCGACGCCGCCGGCCAATTTCACGATCGTGAGCGCGCGTGAGATCGCCGAGCAGAAAGTGCAGCAGGAGAACGCGTTCGCGCAGCAACATCCGGAACTAGCCCTTTGGAAGAACATTAAAACGGAGCTGACCGGACCGAATGGCCAGCAGTATTTCGACTCGAGCATGAAAGGCGCGCTACTGCCGGAATTGAAGGGCAAGGTAGTTTCGATTTCGCCGGCAACGCGGCCCAAAACCGTTGTCATGGCGCTCGAAGACGGGACGACACCGGATGCCACGCTGACGTTCGAAACCGCACTTCCCGGAAAAGTTGACCCGGGAACTGAACTGGCCTTCCGCGGTATTCCGCAGAGCTACACGGCGAGCCCGTTTATGGTGACGTTCGCTGTCGACAAGAAAGACCTGAAAGGCTGGCCGGAACCGGCCCCGGTGCGCCGCCGGGCGCCTGCCCACCGGAGCACACGGCACAAATAACCGGCTCGCATAATCTTAAGCCGGATGTGGTCCACAAAGGGCCGCATCCGGCTTTTGTTTTGGCGTTGATATAGTTGGCGCAACATCGCCTGAGGGTTTGTGTCAGAACGCCGATGAAGATCGTCTATAAGATCACGTACGCGAACGGAAAGATTTACGTCGGCAAGGATCTGACTGACAGCATCAATTATTTCGGTAGCGCCGAACATGCCCTGATCGCACGGGATTTCACAAGAGAACAACGTAGGGACTTCGCGATCCGAAAGGAGATTCTCTGGGAGTCCGAAACCGCAACTGACGGCGAGGTTAATCAGAAAGAAATCGAATATATACGGATGCTTCGGTCCAATGATCCGGATGTGGGCTATAACAGGTGGCCGAAGGTCAAGCGAGACTGAAAATTCCGAGTACGGTTGGCGGCCAGAGCATATCAGTGCTTTTGTTTTATGTGCGGTCCTCAAACCCGGTGCGCATGGAACGGAGATGCCTGCGCAAGAGCAAGGCTGTACACGACCCTCTCGAATACGTTCATGGGAGCGTTGGTGTTCGCAACGGTGCGATAAGATTCGATGAACCGGTGGACCGGGCAAGCGATCCCAAGGCGCGGGTCACCGGCGGAGACAAGCAGGAGCAGGAGAACTCCGAAGCCGAATTTTGTCCAATGCCGTCTCATGCCTGGAAAGACGACGGCAGATGCAAAAGGTTAGGGCTCCGATCGTTACATTTTGTAACGGCCGAGGTCCTCGTCGCCTAAGCCTTCGAGCCAGCGGCGGAGCTCTTCGTTGTTGCCCATTTTTTCGGAAACGGCGTTCGACATCTTAGAGCTCTTCAGTACCGCATCGTCGACGTAGATGGGGCAATCGAGCCGCAGTGCGAGCGCGAGCGCGTCGCTCGGGCGCGAATCCACGCTGATTATTTCGCCGTTGCGCTCCAGCCAGATGACGGCGTAAAAGGTGTCTTCCTTCAACTCGCTCACAACGACTTTGCGCATCGTGGTTCCGAGCCCGAGCAGCAGGATCTTGATGAGATCGTGTGTCATGGGCCGCGGCGTGGTAACTTTTTCGATTTCGAGCGCGATGGCGTTTGCCTCGTAAATGCCGACCCAGATCGGGAGAATCCCGCTGCCGTTTATGTCCTTGAGGACGACAATCGGCATATTGGTCGCCGGGTCCATCATGAGACCCCGAATTTTCATTTCGACTTCCATCGTGTGCCCCTTGCGCCATCTCCCTGTGGCGCTATTTTCAATGGTAGCGCGTATGCACGCGGGCGGCCCGGCTAAATAATGGCTTCGCCCGCGAGAGAGTTGGCCCCGGCGCGCGTCACTCGCACATTGAAGTATTCACCAACGCCAGGACTGCCGGGGTGCGTGAAGTTAAGAGTGCGGTTCTGCGGCGTCCGGCCGATCCATTGCCCCGTGGCTTTGTTGAAACCTTCTACCATGGCCTCTTCGGCGGCGCCGACCAGCGCGGCGTTGCGCCGTATTTGGATCTGGCGCTGGTGCTCCTGCAGGATCGCAAGGCGGCGGCCCTTTTCCTCTTCCGGTAGATGCTCCTCGAGCGCCAGCGCCGAGGTATTGGGGCGCTTCGAGTATTTGAAGCTGAACAGCGAATCGTATTCGACCTGGTCGAGGAGATCGATCGTCTGCTCGAAATCGCGCTCTGTTTCGCCCGGAAAGCCGACGATGATATCGGTCGTGATCGAGATGTTGCGGCGCGCGTTCTTCATCCACTCGATGCAGCGCATATACGCGTCACGCGTGTACAGGCGCTGCATGCGCGCGAGCACCGTATCGGAGCCGCTCTGCACGGGCAGGTGCACGTGATTACATAGCACCGGGTTATCCTCGATGGCATCGACGATCTCCTTCACGAAGTCGCGCGGATGTGATGTTGTGAAGCGGACGCGCCGAATGCCGTTCACCTCTCCAACCGCTCGCAGCAGGCGCGCGAAATCCCATGCTGCGGGCGAGGGGTCGCGGTAGCTGTTTACGTTTTGACCAAGAAGCTGAATCTCGGTGTAGCCCATCTGTGCCACTTCGCGCGCCTCTCGGAGAACGCTCTCGCTGGTGCGGCTGCGCTCGGGGCCGCGCGTGAACGGGACGACGCAGTAAGCGCAGCTCTTGTCGCAGCCTTCGATGATCGTGATGTAGGCGCGATGCGGATTGTCGCGGCGCGTGAAGGGCGTGTCGAACGTTTCGTCCGTATTCAAGTCGAGCCCGGTCACGCGGCGGTTTCCGGCCTCAAGCTGCACCAGCATCTGAGGGAGCTTAGTATAACTGGCGGAACCCGCGACCAGGCTCACGTGCGGCGCGCGCTCGAAAATCTTTTCGCCTTCCTGCTGCGCTACGCAGCCGATCACCGCGAACGTTTTGCCCTTCCCGCTCTCTTTTTTGAATTGCTGCAGACGGCTGAACACCTTCTGCTCGGCTTTATCGCGAATACTGCAGGTGTTGTACAGAACCAGGTCGGCGTCTTCAGGTTTATCGACCTGCTTGTAGCCCTCGGCGAGGAGCGTGCCAGTGACCTTTTCCGAGTCGTGGACGTTCATCTGGCAGCCGAACGTCTCGATGTAGAACGTCTTCATGGGGGCGGGACGATTCTATTGTAGCGTCGAGCCATCCAGCTCCTTCCGTCGCATGGATCGCATACGCAACCCCTTCAACATGCAGCACCAGGATCTGGCGGTCGAGCGGCGGGAGATCGCGGATGACATCGTGCGCGGCGTGGTGCCGGGCGGCGCCGTACGCGAGGCTTATAGCACCTACCTGCTAAGCCGCCGGAATCGCTACTTCTTTCGCATGCCGCCAGAGGCGATCGAGATCGTAGTACTCGCGTGCCTTCTCGGCGAAGATGTGGATCAGAAAATCGCCGTAGTCGGCCAGAATCCATTCCGCATTCTCGTATCCCTCGACGCTATTCGGCTTCTCGCCGACGGCCACGAGCTGCTTGCCGATTTCGTCGCTGATGGCCTGAATCTGGCGCGGGTTGGTGCCGGAGCAGATCACGAAATAATCGGCGAAAGACGTGATCGCGCGCAGATCGAGCACGCGTATGTTCACGGCCTTGCGCGATTCGGCCGCGCGCACGGCAACCAGCCAGGCCGGCGTTGCGTTCTCTGGATTTTGAGGGGTGGGGGTTGACGAAGTTTTACTCTTGCCGGCGAAGTCCAGAACGTTCGAGATGCGGATTTACCTCTACCCCGATGATACACTGGAAAAGTAGCCCGAAATGCGTCATTCCGCCATTTTTTCGGTTGCTGTTTTAGCCGCCGCGGTGAGCGCCGTGCCTGTGCGCGCCGCTGACGTGGGGCAGATGGCGCCTCCGACCGCCGCCGCCGTAGCGGAGGAAGCCGCCGCCAAGCAGGCCGTGCAACTGGCGACCGAGAAAGTCCAACGCATCGAGCAACTGGTCGGCTCCGGAGCGCTGCCGCGTATGCGTCTGATTGAAGCGCAGCAGGACCTCGCGGACGCGCAGGACGACGTCGTCCTCGACCGCACCCTTTATAGCCCGGTCGCCGCCATGAC
>JAICMB010000269.1 GCA_025929455.1 Bryobacteraceae bacterium
GCGGAAATAAACGACGCCATTTCCACCGCCATCGCGGAAACCGGCGTGAGTTCATTAAAACAAATGGGCGTAGTTATGAAAGCTGCGCAAGCCAAGCTTGCCGGCAAGCGCGTCGACGGAACAGCGCTCAGGGAGCGCGTGCGCGCGCGGCTCTCTGAACCGGGCGCGGTCTCCACGCCGTTTACCACCGCTCCCTCCGATCATGTATTGTAATAAATTACCTTCGTGAATCGGAATTATTAATGCGAATTCTGTCCCCAGCACCGGGAATTCGCGGGAGTGGAGATGCGTCTCCGGATCTTCTGCTCGCGCATGATCTGCGCGGGCACATGCTGGACATGAACGAGGCCGCGCAGCGCCTCACCGGCTTCACGCTGGATCAGGCGCTGCTGATGAGCGCCCCCGATTTTTTCGAAACCGGTTCCTGGGTTGTGGTTCGCGATTGCATCGCTATGCAGGCCGGCGGCGCTCCTCCCGAGCCTTGTCCGGTGCTGCTGCGCACGCGGGATGGGCAGCGCGTCGCCGCCGAATTCACGCCCCGGCTCATTTTCGAACGCGGGCAGTTTTCGGTTCGCAATGCGGGACGCACGCTGGCCACTGCGGCGGGACATCAGTCCGCCGTCATCTCGCGCCCGCGCCGCCCCGGACCGGACCTCATCCCGGAACTGCGCCGCGCGCTACACGTTCTCGAGAGCAATCCCACCGATGGGCTGAACGATGCGTTGGGAATCGCGCTGCAGGCCGCGGCCGCGCGGGGGTTCTGCGATGCGGGTCTGGTAGTCGACTGCGGCGGGCGCGTGCTGGCGTGTGTGGGCGTCGACCCCAGCGGCGCCGACCATCTGACGTCCACCGTTGCCGCGATCGCCGCAGGCATGACCACCGTCCCCGACGGACGTTTCGCCGCGCAACATTTGCCCGGGGACGGGCCGGATGTTCACTGGATGGTGACGCCCGTATTCGCGGGCACCACCCTCTTCGGGGCGGCCGCGTTCCGTTGTCCTGACCGCCGCGCCCGGCATTCCGTTATCCGCCGCGCGCTCACGCTCCTCTGCCGCACGCTGTCGAGACTCGTTGTTGACCACATCGCCCGTACGGATACGCGCGCCACGGACCACAGCGATCGTACACGCGAGCGGATGTTCGAGATGATGGCGGAAAATCAGCCTCTCGAAGCTACACTCTCGCAGGTTGCCATGATGGTGCACGCCCGCGAGCCCGGAGCTGTGTGCTGCATCATGATCGCTCATGAGGAAATGTTGCGCTGTGTTTCCGCCGCGGGAATGTCTCAGGCGTTGGCGCACGGCATCCTACTGCCCGTTGCCTCCGTGCGGGATACTTGCGTGCCGTGCGGCTGCAACTTCGAACCGGAGGTCACCGCATCGCCTGTGTGGCAGGCCGCCGCCGCGTCGTTCAGCACGGCGGGAACACACTCCTGCCTTTGGGCGCCGCTTCGGTCGCCGGAAGGCGTTTTTCGCGGCATCATCTCGTTGCATCGGCGCAGCCGCGCCGTTCCTTCGCAAGCCGAATGTGCGCTGCTGCAACGCGCCGCCCGTATCGCCGGACTCGCCATCGACCAGGCCAGCGTTTCCGAGCGTCTGCTCTATCAGGCCCGTCACGATTCCCTAACGGGGCTGGCGAACCGCGCCTGGTTTTCCGAACTGCTGCAAGCGGCGCTCCCCTCGGCTGCGCCCGACAGCGCCACGGCGCTGTTCGTGCTCGACCTCGACCGCTTTAAACAAGTGAACGACACGCTCGGCCACGACACGGGCGACCGTGTTCTGATCGAGGCGGCGCAGCGCATCCGCTCCGCCCTCCCGCCAAACGCGTCCGCCGCACGCATCGGCGGGGACGAGTTCACCATCATCGCCCGCGATTTGACGAATGAACGGGAAGTGCAGGCCCTCGGACGGCGAGTTTTGGACGCCATGCGGCAGCCCTACTTTATAGGCGGCTATGAGCTGTTCGTGACCGCAAGCGCGGGCATCAGTTTATCGCCGCGCGATGGCGCGGATTTCACGTCGCTGCTACGCAAAGCCGATTTGGCAATGTACAAGGCGAAAGAGCACGGGCGCGACAACGTGTACCTGTTCAATCCCGAAAGCCACGTGAACCGGCTCGCCCGGTTCGAGCTCGAAAACGAACTGCATCGCGTGCTTGAAAAACGCGAACTTGAAATTCTGTATCAGCCGCTCGTTTCAATCGACGGTGCCTTAGCCGGCTTCGAAGCACTGCTTACGTGGAATCACCCGCGCCTCGGCCGTGTCTCACCGCGCGAGTTCATCCCCATCGCCGAAGATGCCGGCCTCATCGTGCCCATTGGCGCGTGGGTGCTGCAGCAGGCCTGTGCGGCCGCCGCGCGTTGGCGAACTGTTAGCGGGCAGAACATCCGAATATCGGTGAACGTTTCGGCTCTGCAGTTTGTCAAGGACGATTTTTATGACGTGGTGGCGCACACGCTGGCATCGACGGGGTTGCCGGCTCGAGGCCTGGAACTGGAGATTACGGAATCGCTCGTGCTGCAGGACCTGGAGAGTTCCGCACGCCGCATGCGCCGCCTGCGCGATCTTGGCGTCTCCATCGCGGTTGACGATTTCGGGACCGGGTACTCCTCGTTCAGTTATTTACGCCGGCTTCCGATCGATACCGTGAAGGTCGATCAAACAGTCCTGCGCGATCCGAAGACCGGCTCGGGATCGCCGGCCATCATGCAAAGTATAGTCATCATGGCGCACAGCATGGGCCTGACGGTCGTCGCCGAAGGCATCGAGACGAGTGAGGATCTCGAGATACTGCGCGCTGCCGGCTGCGACAAGGTGCAGGGCCACATCTTCGGGCATGCGCTGAGCTCGCGCGATGCAGAGCGCCTGTTGCATACCAAAACCCTGCCCGCGCGGGCGTAACGAAATTTCCGCGCAATACTGATCGCGGCAGCCGCGGTTTCCGCTATTAAGGGTGGAGACACCTAATGCCCGAATTGCAGTTCGATGCTCTGCCGGGCACCTGGAGCGGGAACGACTATCCGTCGGTTTCGATCACATCAGTAAAACTCACTCCAGATGCCAAACCGCTCGCATTTATTTTCATGACCCACATGAATGTCGACTTCGACGGCGCTCCGAATGCATATGGACCCGCTGAGAAGTCACCGCTCGACAGCCTCGACGATGCCGGCCGGTACGCGGCGAACGGTTATTACGGCCTGGTCGCGGTGGGACCCAAAGAGGTTGTTCCGCACGACCCGCACAAACGTCTGATCAAAGACGTCTATCACCTCCAACTCGACACCCGCTACCCGGATACGAAAGGCCGGTGTCCGATTGTGCAGCAGAGTGGAGTTTACGCCGGGTATTTCGTATCGACGACGTCGAAACCCAACCCGGCGGGCAGCCCGTCCATATATGAACAATCGCATTACCTGGACTCGTCTGCGATCGCGTACTCCGCGCTTTCCTACGGGCTTCAGAGCAAGGGCGTAGGCGATGGTGACCTGGGGATCGCAATGCGCTTCGATACGTTCCGCACGACATCCTTTTCATTTCTCGGCGGTGAGGGTCACGGCAAAGGCAGCGCGGCGGCGGGCGCCGTCGGCGAGTGCTCCTATAAAACGTTTCTGGACATCGGCGGTCCGCCGAAGACCCGAGCACAGAAATACGCGAACAACAACTTTCCAGCCGGATTCATCGTTTTCCCGGGCTCACGGACATCGCAACTCACGAAGATTTCTTCTGCCGATAACGCTTTGGATTTCGCGGTCTTCTTAGCATTGCAAGCTCAAGCGGACCGGCAATCCCGCGGGTCGTCGGCGTTGCACGCGTTCCGGCATTACGTTAAGAGCGGCCGCAAGATGCTCCCGGACGGTTACGGGAAAGTTTTGATTGCACTGCTGCGCTGGGGATACAAGCCCGGCGGCATCGGTGTGGCCGCCAACATCATCTCCCAGGTCGCGACTGCCGTGGGCAAGGCTATTCCATAAAAGCCGGCCGCTCCGCGCGGGAATAGCATATAGATATGCCGTGGCGCGCGCTCACTCTCTTTTTCGCCGGGCTTCCCCTGGCGCTGTCCGCTGCCCCTTTTCATGCCGCGTTGGACACCTCCGGGCATAAGTGGACCGCCGTGCGCGGAACATTAGCCACGGATACCAGCGTAGAACGCGACGGTCGCGCGAGCCTGCGCGTTGAGGGCGCCGGCGCCGCCGATGCCTACATTCGCTCCGCTCCGGTGACGCTCACCATCGGCAAACACTATGAGTTGAGCGGGTGGATTCGCACCGCCGCTATCCAGGTGCATGACGTCGAGCGCTCCCCGATCGCTACCGGCGCGGCGCTCTCCATGGCCTCGCTGCCATTCGATGTGCACTCGGAATCGCTCGGCGGCACTCACGATTGGACGCGCGTGACACTTCGATTCATTGCGACGCGGCCGCAAGACAGCATCGTACTCACCGCAGGCAACGGCGGCACGTTTCGCGGTAACGCCTGGTTCAACGGTGTTTCGCTTGACGAGGTGTCGCCGCGCGAATCGTGGCCCGCACGCGAAGCCGTCACGACGTTCGGCCCGGCGTATCGTTATCCTTCCGCGGGCTGGATCTATCTGCACATTGAAGGTAAGCCCTACGACCGCGGCTACCAGCACGGCTATTTGATGGCGCGCGAAATTCCGAAGTATCTCGACCGCTGCGCTTCCGACCTCGGCTACAAAGACGACGCCAACGGCTGGGAGCAGGCTCGCACGGCTGCGAACGCACTCTTTCTGCGCGGATTCGATAACGAGATTCTTCAGGAGATGAAGGGCATCGCCGATGGCGCGTCCGATGCCGGAGCGCGCTGGCTCGGACGGCGCCTCGACGTCGTCGATATCGTGGTCGCCAACATCACCGTCGAACTCGGCGAACTGCGAGCGGCGCTCCCGATGACGCCGACCGGACTCGAGGGCTTGCACCTGCATGCGCCGGACTACGCGCGCAATGTTCCCGTTACCGATCGCTGCAGCTCGTTTGCAGCAACGGGACCCGCCACCCGCGACGGCAAAATGGTGATCGGTCACGTGACCTGGTGGCCGCTCACGCTCGCCGAACAGACCAACGTCATGCTCGACATTAAACCGGAGCAGGGCCATCGCATGCTGATACAGAGCTACCCCGGTGGCATCGAGAGCGGCACCGATTGGTATCAGAACGATGCCGGCGTGGTGCTCACAGAAACGACCATAAAGCAGAGTCCGTTCAACGCCGAAGGCACACCGGTCGCTTATCGCGCGCGCAAGGCCATACAGTACGGCAGCAACATCGACGACGTGGTCCGTTATCTTTCGACCCGCAACAACGGCTTGTACACCAACGAATGGCTGATCGGTGATGCCAAGACGAACGAGATCGCGATGTTCGAA
>JAICMB010000589.1 GCA_025929455.1 Bryobacteraceae bacterium
CGATGGCGGCCAGGCGCGTCACGGGAATTGTCAGCCGCGGCGGATCGATTCTTGCCGAGTGGATGGTGAAGAACCACCGCCAGAATTTTCTGTACGAGCACTACGACCGCATCTGCCGCATTTTCCAAAAGCACGACGTCAGCTTTTCACTCGGCGACGGGCTGCGGCCGGGCTGCCTTGCCGACGCGAGCGATGAGGCACAGTTCGCAGAATTGAAAACGCTGGGAGAGCTGACGAAAACGGCCTGGGATTACGATGTGCAGGTCATGATCGAAGGTCCGGGGCACATCCCGATGGATCAGATCGAACTGCAGGTCCAGAAGGAACGCGAGATGTGCTACGAAGCGCCGTTCTACACGCTCGGACCCCTGGTAACCGATTTCGCGCCCGGCTATGACCACATCACGTCCGCTATCGGCGCGGCCATGATCGGATGGCATGGCGCATCGATGCTGTGCTACGTCACGCCGAAGGAGCACCTGGGACTGCCTAACCGCGAAGATGTGAAGGCCGGCATTATCGCGTATCGCATCGCGGCGCATGCGGCCGATATTGCACGCCACCGTCCGGGCGCCCGCGATCGCGATGATGAACTGTCGCGCGCACGGTACGCGTTCGATTGGAACCGCCAGTTCGAGTTATCGCTCGACCCGGATACCGCGCGTGCTATGCACGATGAGACGCTGCCGGAGGAGGGCTTCAAGGATGCCGCGTTCTGCTCCATGTGCGGCCCGAAATTCTGCTCCATGAACCATTCGGCCAAAACACAGAGCTTCACCGAAGAGGACGCGGCGGCCGTGTTGACGCAGATCGCTAACGCGGCGAAGTAGCGGCGGGCTCGTTGCTACACTGTCGCTAGCGCAAAAAAAACGCTGGAGTGGCGGAACTGGCAGACGCACGGGACTCAAAATCCCGCGCCCTTCACTGGGCATGAGGGTTCGACCCCCTCCTCCAGCACCACGTTGTTCACCTTCAAACTATTGACGGCGCCCACTAGCGGACTTCCGGAGCGCGGCCAAGATCCAGCTTCACTAAGGATCCGGGTTGCGCGACATCAATCGCAGCGGCAATCCTCGCGACCTGACGCCTGATCACGTTCCAGTCAGGCGTGGAGAGCAGGAGAACGGCCAAGTGCTTCCCCGCCAGATCCTGTTGATGCGGAAAGCCCTGATCGCTGGTAATCAATAGGTCGAATTCCGCTGCTTCGGCCGCTCGTAGCAATTCACCGTTCTTCATCCCAATCCACTTCATGTACGCGACGGTGAATACTTGGTGTCCCACAAGCATCGTACGAAGCTTGTGGCCAACGTTTTCATCAAGCAGGATCTTCAATGCGCGAGTTGATGTTTCTGGCGGTAGAAAGCGATCACGCGCCGAATGGTCTCGACAGGGACATGCGGGTAATTTTCACTGATTTCCTCGGGCGAGCTGCCCCCCTCATAGTTGTCAACGATTGTCTGAGCGAGGACGCGCGTCCCCTTGATAACCGGCTCGCCTGACATCTTCCCCGGAACTCGTTCGATCAGATTGCAACTTTCCCAGAAATCCACTTTCAAGCTCGCTTCCTTCTTCAATCTGCCACACTGCGGCCCTCGACTGGACGTGCCGCCCTCCTACAATAGAAGACATGAGCGATTCGGAGTTTCCGCTCCCGCCTGCGACATTTGAATTTCTTGTGTTCTCGCTCAAAACTCAGATCGAGATGCACCTGGGTCTTTTGCACTTCGGCGATGAGAAGGACCAGCCCCAGCCGGACTTTCGTGTCGCGCGGCACAGCATCGACATACTCGCGATGCTGGAGGAGAAGACGCGCGGCAACCTGACGACCGAGGAGCAGCGGTTAATCGAGAACTCGCTGACGGAGCTTCGTTTCCGGTTCGTGCAGGCGAAGCAGCAAACGCCTTCCGAAACTGCTCCGCAGGAGAACGCGACTGAGTAGTCCCGCGGATTCGCTCAGCATCACCGTGCTCGGCTCCGGCACCAGCACGGGGGTACCGCTGATCGGCTGTGCGTGCCGTGTCTGCATGTCCGACGACCCGCGCGACCAGCGCTTGCGGCCCTCCATTTACGTCGCGTACAACGGGCACGGCGTGTTGATCGATACGACGCCGGATTTCCGGCAGCAGGCCATGCGAGCGCACATTCCGCGCATAGACGCGATTCTGTTCACGCACGGCCACGCCGATCACATCCTCGGCCTCGACGACGTGCGGCCGTACAACTTCCATCAAAAAACGCACATTCCGATTTATGCATCCGCGGCCAGCATGGACGTAATCCAGCGCGCGTTCCGCTACATCTTCGACGAGGGTAAAACGGAGTCATCGCGGCCCAAGCTGGTCACGCACATCTTCGATTCGCAACCGATCGATCTGTTCGGGATGCCGTTCGTGCCCATCGCCGCGTGCCACGGCAGCGGTGTCGTGCACGGGTTCCGCTTCGGCCCCGTAGCCTATCTGACCGATCACAGCGCGATTCCGCCGGAATCGCTCGAACAATTGCGCGGGCTCGACATTCTCTTCCTCGACGCGCTTCGGAAGCGGCCGCATCCGACACATTCGACGGTGGAGCAGTCACTGAAAACGGTCGAGATGCTGCAGCCGAAGCGCGCGTACTTCACGCATATCTGCCACGAGCTGCAGCACGCGGAAACCGACGCGGGCCTGCCGGAACACGTGCGGCTGGCGTACGACGGCTTGGAATTGCAAGCGCCGCTGCCACTATGACGGAAAGCGCAGTCACAATCGGGAATTTCGATGGCGTGCATCGCGGTCACCAGAAGCTGATTCAGCGCGTGTGCGATGTTGCGCGCGAGAACGGCTGGCACCCGCTGGTGCTCACCTTTGAGCCGCATCCGGCGAAAATCGTCGCGCCGGCAAAGGCGCCGAAGCTGCTCACTACTCCCGCGCAGCGTGCGCGTCTAATGTGCGGCCATGGCATCGAAG
>JAICMB010000532.1 GCA_025929455.1 Bryobacteraceae bacterium
TGGACCCGAAGAATGTCGGGTTTATCAGCGACGGGCCGGAAGCGGCCAAAGTAGGATTCCGCGTGGATACGGCGGTTCCAGGCAACTCGAACGCGGGTCACACGTACGGCACCGGACTCAGTGACACTCAGAAGTGGGACCTTGTCGAATATCTCAAGACTTTATAAGTAACAGGCTGGTGAAATCATGGGACTAATGCAACAGGTAAGGGACGCGGATCTGTCTCTACTGCAATCGGCGATTGATGAAGTTGTCGCGAAAAAAAGCGACGATGGCGCGCAGCGGCCCGATCCGGACCATCCGGCGGTGCAGGCGGCGGCCACGGAAGCCGTTCTGCATGCGGCCGTGAACGCCGGGCAGGCTCCGGCGATGCAGGGCAAAGGTGGCGCGGTGTCGTACTGCGCGACGCTGGCGCGAAATTACGGATGTGCGAAGCTGCAGGGCCGCGACGAGGATGCGGCGAAGTACAAGGCGCTATTGGACGAGCGCTTCGGCGTGTGCGACCCGCATTGGGCCGAAGCCGCCGAGAAATATGCGGAGTTTCTCACCTCGCGTCAGCAGATTCCCTACCGGCAGTATACGGATATCAATCAGTACGTCGATAACCGCTTATCGGAAACGGCTCGCATCGCGCTGGTTGGCGATTGGGGCACGGGACAGCCGCAGGCCATCGAGCTTTTGCGACAGATTGCGGCGAAGAAGCCGGACGTAGTTATTCATCTCGGCGACATCTATTACTCGGCTACCGATTTCGAGTGCCAGACTTACTTCTACGATATCTGGAGTAAGTATCTCGACTTAAACAAGGTAGCAACGTTCACGCTGGCCGGGAACCATGACATGTTTTCGGGAGGCGCGCCGTATTATCGCCTGATTGACCGGCTGGGGCAGCCCGCCAGCTACTTCTGTCTACGCAACTCGAAGTGGCAGGTGATTGCCATCGATACGGGATTGCATGACTGCGATCCGCTCGGCAAGGATCCGACATATCTTGAGAATTCCGAAGTCGCATGGCTGCGGCATAAGCTATACGATACGGCGGGCGACCGGCGGACGATACTGCTGTCGCATCATCAACTATTCAGCGCGTTTGAAAGTATCGGCGGCCAGGCCGTGAATCCAAAACTGCAGCAGCAGCTGGGACCGATGCTGGACAAGGTAGACATGTGGTTTTGGGGTCACGAGCACAATCTGGTGGTCTATCAGAAGTACATGAACGTGCTGGCGCGCTGCATTGGACATGGCGCGTTTCCGGTGGGCTCGGGTGAGGTCCCCGCGAAGCCGGTGAACAATATTCCGGTCGAGAACGTCCGCCTCGCGGGCGATCCGTTTCTGAATCACGGGTACGTAATGGTGGAACTGAAATGCGCGAGCGCCGATATTGCATATTACGAGGACACGAACGAGATCGATCCGATGTGGACCGAGCGTTTGGAAGCGCCCGCAGCCGCTGGGGTGGCGACAGGCGCTGGTCAGTAGTGTGTGCCGAATCGCAGAGCGGATTGCCGTGGGGCAGGCTTCCAGACGGGGCCTCCGGATCCCGGACCGGCCCAAGTGGGGCCGGTACTTAAAATTCTTTTGGAATCAGTGGTGGGCGGAGCGGGTCTGGAGTGGCCAACCGTCGGAGCCGGGCATGGGCTAGGAACTGGGTCTCTCCAGTGAGCCCGGGGCATCGCGCGGAGGAGGAGGAGGCGGGTTTGGCAACCCGCCGCAGGTTGACAACCTGCCCCACGTTTGCGGCGACTGAGATCAGGGCAGCGTAGCGCCGATCCAGGACGGCGGATCGCTCGCGGGGAACGACTGCGCGGATGCGATGTCGACACAATCGGCGGGCGCGTGCCGGCATGCGATACGCTCGGCGACGCACACGGCTGCATAGGCCAGGAGTTCACCGCCGGCGATAATTGCTGCGGTTCTGCCGATAGTGGCGAATGTCCGCGTCACAGTTTTCATCGGGCCCTCCAATTCTATTGTCGCGCTCGCGGCTCTCACGCGAGGAAGTTGTGCAGACGCGCCATCGCTTCTTCTAAGATGGCGCGCTCCGCGGCGTAGCAGATGCGGACAGAGCCTTCGCCGCCGGCGCCAAACGCTACGCCCGGCGCGAGTCCCACGCCGGTCTCGAGCAGCAGCCGTTTGCAAAATGCGAATGAGTCGCCCTCGACGGCGTCCATGCGCGGGAACAGATAGAACGCGCCGTCGGGCTCGGGCGTGACGACTCCGGGCATGGACCGCAGGGCTTCCAAACAGAAATCCCGATTCTCGCGGAGGCGAACCAGCATCGCCGCGAGTTCGTCTTCACCGCCTTCCAGCGCGGCTTCCGCAGCCTTTTGCGAAAAACTGGCGGCGTGCGAAACGACAAACTCGTTCAGCATGGTGGCGCGCTCGCAGAAGTCCCGCCGCGCGACCAACCAGCCGACGCGCCATCCCGTCATGCAATACGCTTTCGAGAAAGACTGCACGACGATCACGGCATCATCGCGCGTCGCGAGGCGCAGAATCGAAGGCGCAGGCGACGCGAATTCCGGCCCCGTGAAGTTGAGGCGTTCGTATACTTCGTCCGCCATCAGCCATAAACCGTACCGGCGCGCGAACGCGAGCAGGCGTTCCTGTTCCTCTACGGTTGCGACCCAGCCGAGCGGATTCGATGGCGATGTGTACAGCAGCAGGCGGGTGCGCGGCGTGAGCGCGCGTTCAATCGCATCGAAATCGGCGGTATAGCGCGCGCCATCGAGCTTCTGCGGAACCTCGATCGGAACGGCGTTGGCCATCCGCACATTGGCCGAACCGTTGGGCCACGCGGGTGTGAGCACGATCGCTTCGTCGCCGGGGTCGAGTGCGCAACGAATGGCGAGATGCAAGGCCTGCACGCCGGACGCGGTGATCACGATCTCGCGCATCGGATCGAGAACCGCGCCGTGCCGCTCCGCGTAGTAGCGTGCGAGCGCGCGCCGCAGCGACGGCAGTCCCGCGTTCTCGGTATAAAACGTGTAGCCGTCCGCCATGGCGCACGCCGCCGCTTGCTGAATGAAGCGCGGCGTCGGCAGGTTCGATTCGCCGAAATATAGGCGGAGGACGCCGTCCATCGTCATCGCGAGCTCTGCCAGTTCGCGGATGCGCGAATGTGGGATCGCGGTGGCGGATGCGGCGACGCGGGCGGATTCTGTCGATGTGTCGATCAATGATTCAGAGTAGCGAAAACGGCCGGGTGTCTTCTTTTCGTGCGTTATGCTGGGAGGAACCA
>JAICMB010000746.1 GCA_025929455.1 Bryobacteraceae bacterium
AAGATCAGGACGCCTGCGAGCGCCTCACCGGCATCGCCGACGCGTTCCTTATCGGCGAGCGGCCCATCGCGCGCCGCGTGGACGATTCCATCGCGCGTGCGGGCGCATTCGGTCCCGTGGTCGTGCGCCGCTCTCGCGGTTACGCGCCGGGCGCGGTCGCCACCTTGCCCGTAACCCGGCCAATTCTCGCAACGGGCGCGGACCTGAAGAACACGATCGCGCTCGTCATCGACGGCCAGGCCTTCGTCAGCCAGCACATCGGCGACTTGTCGGATTACCAAGCGCTCGAATCGTTCCGACAGACCATCGACGATCTGACCTCGATGTACGATGTGGACCGGACCGAGGTTCTGGTCGCGCACGATCTCCATCCGCAGTATTTCTCCACCGCGCACGCGCTCGAACTGCCCGCATCGCGCCGTATCGCTGTGCAGCACCATCGCGCGCACATCGCCTCCGTCTTAGCTGAGCGCGAGTCGTGGGAGCAGCGCGTCATCGGCGTAAGCTTCGACGGCACCGGCTACGGCGACGACGGCACGATCTGGGGCGGGGAATTCTTCGCCGGCAGCGTAGCGGGCGGATTCGAGCGCGTCCTGCACCTGCGCACGGCCCTGCTCCCCGGCGGCGATGCCGCGGCGCGCAGCCCGGTGCAATGCGCGGCAGGCTTTCTCGCGTGCGATCGCGACTTCACCGCTGCGCCATTCCACTTTCCCGCGAGACACGCGCAAGCCCGCAAGCTGGTCGAAACCGGCGTGCGCGTCTTTCAAACCAGCTCCATCGGGCGCCTGTTCGATGCTGCCGCCGCGCTGCTGGGCTTCGTCCGCGATGTCAGTTTCGAGGGACAGGCCGCGATGTGGTTGGAGCATCTCGCGCGCCGGGCTCCGGCACGCGAACCATACGCGTTTCCTGTGGCGGAGCGCGAACTCGACTATCGTCCGCTACTCGCAGCCGCAATTAGCGACCGCGTACGCGGCCGCGACCTGCACGAAATCGCGCGCGCCTTCCAGCGCGGCATCGCGCAGGGCCTTTCCACGGCGGCGCTCCAACTATGTGAGGCGCATGGAACCAGTGCCGTCGCGCTATCCGGCGGCGTTTTTCAAAACGAATTATTGCTTGAAGATGTGAAGAACATTCTCGCGGGCACGCGCATCGAAGTCCTGACCAACCACGCCGTCCCGCCGAACGATGGCGGAATCAGCCTGGGGCAGGCTGCGCTCGCGGCATTCGCGCCCTAAGCAGAAAATCCAGCCACGCAGGCATGCCCTCGCCTGTTTTCACTGACACCATGAATATGCGCATGCCTGGGCGAACCGCCTGTATGTTGCGCAGGGCGGCGCCGGCATCGAACTCGACGGCATCTGCCAAATCGATTTTAGTGATGACCGCCACATCCGCAGTGTTGAAGATCGATGGATACTTCAGCGGCTTGTCCTCGCCTTCCGTCACTGACAGCAGAACCGCGCGCAAATCCTCGCCGAGATCATAGCTCGAAGGGCAAACGAGATTGCCGACATTCTCGATGAACAGCACCTCGATGTTGCCGATCTCCCAGCCGTCGAGCGCCTTCTCCACCATTGCGGCCTCAAGATGACAAACCGTTCCCGTCGTAATCTGCCGCACCGGCGCGCCGCTGCGCGCGAGCCGCGCCGCATCGTTCTCCGTGGCCAGATCGCCAACGACAGCCGCCACACGGCACTGCACACTCAGCAGCGATAGCGTCTTCTCAAGAAACGCGGTCTTTCCCGACCCCGGGCTCGAAACCAGGCTCACCGTATACACGCCCGCCGCATGCAGCCGTTCCCGCAGCGCTCGCGCAACGAGATCGTTCTGCTTGAGAATTTTATGACGGACTTCGACCAGCCGCGGTTGCGCGCTCATATCAGCTCCGTGTCGGGCAGGTTGACAACCTGCTGCCGATTGTTAATCGGCCCTCCGATCGGGGTACTGCGTAGGCCGACGAAGGCCGATTGCCAATCGGCCGCAGGTTGCCAACCTGCCCCACGAGTTCCGCGCGCGATCCGAAGCATCTGACAGGTTGTATTCCACGGCGGCTCATGCGGCCAGCTCCAACGCGAACACTTCCAGTTCCGTGCCACGGCGCAC
>JAICMB010000638.1 GCA_025929455.1 Bryobacteraceae bacterium
AATCGCGAGCGGATTGAACTCGTTACCAAGATCCGACCGATCCGGCTGGTCACGACCGATTCCCAATCCTACTTTTCCCGCATAGTTCCGCGCGACACGCTCAACGGCACTCCGGAAGAGTTCGATCAAGCTCTCCGAGCCCAAGACGATGAAATGCGCCGGAAGTGGGAAGAGAAATGGCGCAGCCGACTCTGATTTCCTATCTCGATACCCATGTTGTTGTTTTTTTGCACGCGGGAGACGTGAGGCGTATCTCCATCAAAGCCCAAAATCAGATCGAAAACACAGACCTGCTGATCTCGCCTATGGTGTTGTTGGAATTGGAAATGTTATATGACAAGAGCACGATCAAATACCCAGCCTCGCAAATCCTGGCCGATCTTAACCAGCAGATCGGGCTGTCAGTCTGCCAAATGCCGTTCGCGCAAGTCGTTCGGAGCGCCACCACGATCAAATGGACTCGCGAGCCCGGAGACCTGCTGATCGTGGCGAACGCGATGGCCAACAATTACTCTCCCATCGTCACGAAGGACGAGCGCATCCGGGGCGGCTACAGCAATGTGATCTGGTAGCCTACGCCGCCGCGTCGGTCGCCTGCCGCGTTCCGCATCGCCCGCAGTACCAGCAACTGTCCGCGCCGCAAATTCCCAGCCGCAAACGCGCTCGACATGTAATCTGGTACCGCCGTGACATTGCCGCGCGTTTCCACTTTCAGCTTCGGGTAATCCAGCGACCCGATCCCATTGCGAGCCGGCGTGGGCGCCTTCACGGGCGTATCCGCAACGCATTAAGGAACGCGCTCGGGTCTGGGGAGGGTGGCCGTCCTTCAACATGCGGCAAATAACGCGAACAATCTGGGCCCCAATCGAAATACAAACCCGTGGTCGGGTTGCGAAGCGCTTCGGCCAGTTCGCGTGTAACCTCGAGCGTTTGGGAAAAGAGTTTCGTTTCCTTTCGGTCACCGACAATATGGGCAAAAACCTCCAGCCGATATTGCCCGTCGGTGAAGCTGAACGAGTTTGTGTCCCTGGGCGTTAGAAAGTGATGATTTGCTTCCACTCCTGTTTCACCGACGAACAAGCCGCTGCCCCTGACAAGCCTTTCGTCGCCGTAAACCCAAATGTTGAAGTTCTGGCGCGCCTCGTTCCGGGAAAGAGCTACATGCACGTTCTGAACGACACGGCCACGTTTTGAGGTTGAGAACAGGAGTGTTCGTAAGTAAACCTTCGGAGAGGGCACTTCAGTGCGCGAACGGGGGACATCCGCGCCGAGAAAGATAACCGTCGGCTGTGTCATTTTCACCGTTCCGCGTCTAAAGAGGGTCAACCATGCGGTCACGGAAGAAATAGCGAGAGCGAGAATTGAGACCGTGATCGAAATCGGATCAGTCATCGAGCGTAGTGTCCATTAAATCTCCGTACGGTAGTCGCGTGATTTGAGGCGCGGCACGCGTCTATGCCGCCGCTTCGCTCCGCTGCGCAGGTTGTTCCGCGAGCCAGCGGTCCACCGCTTCCGCGGCTTTGCGCCCTTCCGTAATCGCCCACACCACGAGGGACTGCCCGCGCCGCAGATCGCCCGCCGCAAACACGCCCGGCACGCTCGACATGTAGTCTGCCCCCGTCGCAACATTGCCGCGCGCGTCCAGCTTCACATCTAGCTGCTCCAGCAGCCCGCTCTTCACCGGACCCGTAAAGCCCATGGCGAGCAGGACCAGATCAGCATCCAGCGTAAAGTCTGTCCCGGGCATCGGCTCGAAACGTGGCGCGGGACCTACGCGCATGGCGTGCAGCTTTTTCACATTCCCGTCCTCATCCCCGCTGAACCGCGTCGTCGCAATGCTCCAGTCGCGAATGCCGCCCTCCTCGTGCGAGCTCTCCTGCCGCAATTGCAGCGGCCACAGCGGCCACGGCGTGCTTGGCGCGCGATCCGCCGGGGGCATCGGCATGATCTCGAATTGATGGACGGACAGCGCTTTCTGCCGGTGCGAGGTGCCCAGGCAATCCGCGCCCGTATCGCCGCCGCCGATGATCACCACGCGCTTGCCCGTCGCCAGAATCTGGTCAGGCACTACGTCGCCCGCGCCGACCTTGTTCTGCTGCGGGAGAAAGTCCATGGCGAAATGGATGCCTTTCAGCTCGCGGCCGGGCACGCCGAGGTCGCGCGGCTGTTCCGCGCCGCCGGCGAGCAGCACCGCATCGAAGCCGTCGAGCAGTTCGCTCGCGGGCAGATCGACGCCCACGTGCACGCCCGTGCGGAACTCGACACCCTCGGCCGCCATCTGCACCATGCGCCGGTCGATGATGTGCTTCTCCATCTTGAAGTCCGGAATGCCGTAGCGCAGCAGGCCGCCGATGCGGTCTGCCTTCTCGAAAAGCGTCACGCTGTGGCCCGCACGCGCGAGTTGCTGCGCGGCAGCGAGCCCCGCGGGTCCGGAGCCAATAACCGCCACGCGCTTGCCGCTGCGCTCCGCCGCGGGCTCCGGTTGAATCCAGCCCTCCGCGAACGCATGCTCCACGATCGATTTTTCGATCTGCTTGATCGTGACCGGCGGCTCGCTGATGCCCAGCACGCACGCGGCTTCGCACGGCGCGGGGCAGATGCGCCCGGTGAACTCGGGAAAGTTGTTGGTGGAGTGCAGCATGCGCATCGCATCCTTCCAGCGGTCGCGA
>JAICMB010000620.1 GCA_025929455.1 Bryobacteraceae bacterium
AGTGACGAGCGTCGAAAGGTTCGCCGACGCCGCCTCCTTTACCGCCGAGGGCAGGGTCGATTCGCGAAGCGCTTCAGCAAACCGGCGGGTTCTCGCGTTCAACGAATCCAGATGAGCCACGGCGTATTCCACCGACTCCCATGCATCGTCGAAGCGTTTGGCGTACCAGTTGCCTATGACCGTTTCCTCGTAGCCTTTGGGCGCTTCCCAGCCGCAGCGCTTTGGAGTGCGGTTAGGGAAATGCCAGGCGAGCACGAAATGGTAGTCGGCCCCCGCCCCCGGCATGATACGGCGTTTCACACATACGGCGCCTACAGGCCCAATCTTCTCCGCTTCCGGGCCGAGCGCGCCATCGGCGGAAAAGTCGTCCCAATAGAGCAACGGGCTGTTCCACCAACGTCCGGCGGGCCAACCGCGCAGCATAGTGGTTTCGGATAGGCCATCGTCGAAGACGGCGAGCGCAAAACTGCCGTATCCTGGGTCGTCCTTCGCAAGCCCTGGATTATGCATCAGAAGGCCTCGGATCCCCTCACTCTTCCGGATCTCGCTGGTACGCGATTCCGTTTTGCCCGGGCGGTCCGATTGAAGCGACCGGACCGGGTTATCGATGGAGAAGCTGATCGCGACGTCCACTGCGGCTTTGCCGTGATTGCGCACCCGGTAGAGAAGCGAGGCGAGCGGCAGACCCGATTCTTCCGCGTCCATGGGAATAAACGGCGTGCCCGCTTCGAGGCTCACTTCCACCGGCAGATGGCGGTCTTGAAAATCGATGCGCGCCAGAGGGAACTCGCCCGTGAATGTTGCGCTTTCGAGGCGCGACAGCCCCGGCGCGTTGTGAGAGCCCAACCCGTTTTCGCCTTCGTAAGGAGTTTCGATCCGCGACTCCAGAACGCGTGTCACCGGTTTGTGTCCGGGCGCCTGCGCCCAGATGCCGGCAAACGCGTAGTCCGGCGAGTTGCCTTTATCGGCGCGATTGAAGATCTGCCAGTCTCGTAGCTGCCCGCGTCCTCCCAGGCCGATGCTTCCGGCTCCGACGCCGCCGAGAGGGAATGAAATCATCTTTAGGGACGGGCCGGTGAACGTACGCGGGTAGGAAACCGGTTCCAGGGAACTTGCCGCAGTTTTGTTGGGCTTCGGTGCCGCATCGGCGGCACCGGCTTTAACCGGCGATAACGCTGCCGGCGCGGCGAGCACGGTTGATAGAAAGCTGCGGCGATTCTGACCGTCCGGTCGACTCATGACTCGTCTATCATACGATTCCAGATAGCAGCCGCCAAATTCGAAAACATGAAACGCCGTTGAGGCATCCGCTCCTGTTTGCAGCCGCGTTACATGTACACGCGCTTGACACGAGCATGGATGCCGCACAGGACGCTGTAGGAGATTGTTCCCGCCAGTTTTGCGATCTCTTGCGCATCGATGTTGACGTCGCCCTCGCGGCCGAGGAGCGTGACGGCATCGCCGGCCCGAATTTCCGGGATCGCGGTGACATCGATTGTCGTCAGGTCCATCGATACTGAGCCTAATATCGGTGCGAATCTGCCGGCCGCGATCACGCGACCACGATTCGAAAGGCGGTGAGGGATGCCGTCGGCGTAACCCGCGGCAAGAATGGCGATTCGGACCGGTTGCTGTGCGCGGTACATTCCGCCATAGCCAATGAGCGCGCCGGATGGCAGATCCTTCGCGGAGAGAACTGTTGCTCGCCACGCCAAGGCAGGTTTCACTACCAGCTTTCGCGCAGGCGCCGATCCACGGGCCGGGGACACGTAACCGTAAATTGCGTGTCCGGGCCGCACCATCGCGCGCCAGGCGCGCTTACGCCCGTAGGCAACCGGGATGGTGCTGGAAAGATGCAAGTAGCGCGGCTTGACGCCCGCCTGGGCAAGCCCGTCCGCCAGTGTCTCGAAGACGGCGATCTGATCGTCGGTTTGCGAAGATTGATAGTTCCCGGCGGACGCGAAATGCGTCATCAGCCCTTCCAGTTCGATATTTGGAGCGTTGGAGAGTGCTGCCAGAATCGGACCCGGATCGGGCGCCACGCCGAGCCGTCCCATGCCGCTGTCTACTTTCAAATGGAACTTATACCGGCTTTCGCGCGCTCGGGCAATCCGCTCCAGTTCCGCCATATCTTCGAGCGAGTGGATCACTGGCGTCAGTTCGTAAGCGAGCATGGCCTCGCGTGTGAATGGCAGAAAGTCCGCCATTACCAGGATGCGTGCTTGTATGCCCGCGTCTCTTAGCGCGACGCCTTCTTCGGTGTTGCTAACCGCGAGCCATCGCGCGCCACGTTCTTCAAGCGTGCGAGACACCTCGATGGCTCCGTGGCGATAAGCATCCGCTTTCACCACCGGCATCACTTCTGTTTGGCTGCCGACGATATTTCGAATCGCATCGAAATTATCTCCGATTTGCTGCCGCGACACTTCAACCCAGGAACGGTAAGGGAGGCGATCCATACTCTATTTATCTTCTTCGATGGCTTCTATGCTCTTGACGAATCGTTCCGTGATCCCGCCCCCGCATTCTACGTAACAGGTGGCCTCAACCTGTGAATCGGGCGGAACAAATCGCTACCGGTCCGCGTAGCTCTTTTCAGGAAGCTTGGCATGCTCACATTTCTGCTCTGGTGTTTGCTCTTTATCGTTTGCTGGCCCTTGGCGCTTTTCGCATTGGTGCTATATCCGCTGGTTTGGGTTTTGCTGCTGCCATTTAAGCTGGTTGGAATCGCGTGCCATGGAGTATTTGAGTTGATTAAGGCGCTGATCCTGCTGCCGGCCCGTGTCGTGCGCGCGATTG
>JAICMB010000088.1 GCA_025929455.1 Bryobacteraceae bacterium
CTTGCGCGAGGCCTCCTCATCGAGCAGCGTGCCATTAGTCGAAAGCAGGGTGGAAATGTTATGCCGCGCGCAGTATTCGATGCGGTCGAAGATGGCGGGATCAAGGAACGGCTCGCCCAACCCGATCAGCATCATGTGTTCGGCTGTCTCGCCTGCTTCGCTTACGAGCTTGCGAAAGATCGCGTCCGGCATGTCCTCTTTCGGCTGGCGGTGCGTTTCCCGCGGGCACATCGGGCAGTAGAGGTTGCACTTGGCGGTAGTCTCGACGATGTACTCGACAGGGAGCGCCCGCAACGTACCGGCGCGTCGCAAATAGCCAGAGAGGAGCTTCGCGCGATTCGAAATTCGTTGTGCGGCGGCGCGCATCAGGTACCGTTTATTGTAACTGCGGATGTACCCGGA
Source organism: Bryobacteraceae bacterium (assembly GCA_025929455.1). The sequence goes on from JAICMB010000088.1 coordinate 403, forward strand.
ACGCCGCTCGTGACCTACGCCGCCGTGCGTTTATGCGGCGCGGCCCTCTTCGCGGCCGCCTTCTTGGCGGGCTTGGCCGCAGTATGCGCCAAGCTCGCCTGTAAAGCCGCCATTAAATCCACAACCGGCGCGGTCTTCTTATGCGGGGCCTCATGCACCGTCTTGCCGGCCGCTTTGGCTTCGATCATCTTCATAAGCCGCTCCTGGTACTCGTCTTCAAAATCCTGCGGCTTGAACGGCCCGGCCAGACTCTTCACCAGTTGCTCGGCCAACTGCACCTCTTGCGGCTTTACTTCGACGTCGCTGGTTTTGCCATACTCGGGAACAGCGCGCACCTCGGCCGGATAGTACAACGTATGTAGAGTCAGTCCGTGATCACGCGGCCGAATGATCACCATGTACTCGCGCTGGTGCATCCCCACTTTCGCTACGGCCGCATACCCGGTTTTCGCCATCGTCTCCACGAGCAACTGGTATGCTTTGCGCCCGGGGTCCTCCGGTAACGCGTAATAGGATGCGTCAAAGTACAGCGGGTCTACCTCGCTCAGCTTAACGAACTCCTGTATCTCCATGGTGTCCGTGGAAGCGGGCGCGACCTTCTTAATATCTTCGTCCTGGATAACGACCCAGCGGCCTTTCTCGATCTCGTAGCCCTTTACGATCTCGCTCCGCTCTACATCCCGCTGGCAGTGCGGGCAGAACAGGTGCTGTTTAATACGAGTGCCGCAGACCTCATGAAGTTGGTGGAAGCTGATGTGGTCCGTGCGCGCGGCCGCGAACAGCCGGATTGGTACCGAAATCAGCCCGAACGTGAGATATCCCTTCCATACCGTCGCAGCCATATCGACCTACCGAATGCACGCACGCTGCCACTCTGCGTTCGCGGCAAATGCGCGCCCGCCCGGTAACAAGGTGTGAACGTTTTACTTATCCGATCAGAGACTCCACTCACCTGCAAGAACATATCGTTTGGCCCGGCAACTGCTCCAACTTAGCCGAGGATATTGATGGTCGCTTGGGCGCTGGCGTTTTTTATCATTGCCGTTCTCGCCGCGGTGTTCGGATTTACGGGCTTGGCTGCGGCATCTGCCGGCATTGCCAAGATAATGTTCTTTGTTTTTCTCGTGATTTTTCTCGTCACACTGCTGGCGGGCGTGGCCCGTCGCGCCTAAAGGACCGGCCGCACGTAGCGGCTAATAACGTTTCAGTTGCAGGAGGCAACATGGCTGGCAGAAACACCGCCGTTTTCGGCATCTACCCCAATCAGGCCAGTGCGGAAGCGGTCGTTGAGAGCTTGAAGAACGCGGGATTCCGCAACACGGACATTTCCGTGCTGTTTCCGGAGAATGAAGGCACCAAGGATCTCGCCATCGCCAAAGAAACCAAAGCGCCCGAAGGCGCCACCACCGGCGGCATATCGGGCGGCATCATCGGCGGCGCACTTGGGTGGCTAGTCGGAATCGGCGCGCTCGCCATACCAGGCGTGGGGCCGGTCATTGCGGCCGGGCCGATCCTCGCGATGCTTAGCGGCGTGGGTGTCGGCGGAGCAATCGGCGGCGTTATAGGAGCGCTAACGGGTCTGGGCATTCCGGAATTCGAAGCCAAGCGCTTCGAAGGGCGCATCCGCAAGGGCGGAATCCTGCTCAGCGTCCATTGCGACAGTTCCGACTGGACCAAGCGCGCGCGGCAGATCCTTGAGCACACCGGTGCCGAAGATATCTCGTCCGCGGGTGAGGCACACGCCGATTTTGCCGTCAGTGATCGGCCGATGCCGCGAACGACGGCTCGCCCACACGACGAACCTGCCGCGGCCACCACTGAGTACGCCGAAGAGTTGACGACCGACGCCGGACAGCCTCTGCGGCGCGTGTAGGCCGCCACACAACGTTGCTTCTCATGCCCCGCTCGAGCCCCGCAACCAGGGCCGGGCGGGGCTTGTCGTCTAATCCGCCCGCCCGAAAACTATTCCCGATTCGCCAAGGCTGTACAGAGCGCTGTAACTCACACCAGGCAAAGAGGATATCGGCGCGTTTCTCAAACATTTATGCCTACTTACGTAATCTAACAACGTTACATGCGAAAAAATACGTAAATTTCAAGAAAGAACTCAGAAGGTACAAACATCTTACGTACGGCGATACCGCTTTGATTCGCCCAGGAGATAAGAATGCGACAGGTTCTGCTAACAGGTGGCGCCGGCTTCATCGGATCGCACCTCGCAGATGAGCTGTTGGAAAAAGGCTATCGGGTTCGGGCGCTGGATAATCTCTCCGCTCAGGTACACGGTCCTGAACGTAATGTACCTTCGTATCTGAATCCCGAAGTCGAGTTACTGATCGACGACATACGGAACAAAGAAGCCGTGCGCAAGGCGCTGCGCGGCGTAGACGCGGTAGTACATTTCGTCGCCGCGGTCGGCGTCGGCCAGAGCATGTACGAGATCGCTCACTACACTAGTGTCAATAACTACGGCACGGCGATTCTTCTCGAAACACTAACGGAGCATCCCGTCGAGAAGCTGCTGGTCGCTTCCAGCATGAGTATCTACGGGGAAGGACTCTATCAGTACCCGGATGGAAAATTCCACACGGACGTGAGCCGTTCTCTCGACCAGCTAAAAAGGAGCGATTGGGAATTGCGTTCCGCGGACGGCGAGGTCCTGCGGCCGGTAGCGACGCCGGAGTGGAAAGCGCCATCGCTCGAATCTGTCTATGCGCTGTCGAAGTACGACCAGGAGCGCATGTGCCTCATGATTGGCCGCGCCTACAACATTCCGGCCGTCGCGATGCGGTTCTTTAACGCGTTCGGGCCCAACCAGGCGCTATCGAACCCGTACACCGGGGTGCTCGCCATCTTTGCATCGCGTTTACTGAACAACAACGCTCCGCTGATTTTTGAGGACGGTCAGCAGTTGCGCGACTTCGTGAGCGTCTACGATGTCGCGCGCGCCTGCCGCATGGCGCTCGAGACGCCGGAAGCTGCCGGGCGCGTATTCAACATCGGCAGCGGGACGCAGTATACGGTTAGCGAAGTGGCGCGCAAGATGGCTCGCGTGCTGGGCAAAAACATCGAACCGGAAGTCTCCGGCAAGTACCGCGTCGGCGACATCCGCCACTGCTTCCCCGACATCACGCTCGCGCGCGAGGTTCTGGGATTTGAACCTACCTGGGACCTGGAAGACGGATTAGTCGATCTCGCGGCATGGTTGGAAGGGCAGATCGCGCTCGACAGGGTATCCGAAATGAAAGAAGAACTCGCTTCACGAGGGCTAGTGGTGTGAGCTACGTACTGCGAAACTACGGAAACGGGAATAGCAGGCGGTCCGGCGAATCGCTGGCCAACAAGCCGGTCCTGATAACCGGGGGTGCGGGATTCATCGGCACTAACCTGGCTCATCGCCTACTGAGCGGCGGCCGCTGCGTAATTCTTTACGACAGTCTCGCGCGCGCCGGCGTCGAGCAGAACTTGCACTGGCTCCAGCGTCTGCATGGCAGCCGTGTGCAGGTGATGGTGGGCGACGTACGCGACCGTAGCGCTCTACGCCGCGCCGTCCAACGCGCCGGACAGGTATTCCATTTCGCGGCACAGGTGGCCGTTACGACCAGCCTGGTGGATCCGCGCGAGGATTTTGAGATCAACGCCGGCGGCACATTCAATCTGCTTGAGGAATTGCGCGGGCTGGAGAATTCGCCGCCCCTTGTATACACGTCCACAAACAAGGTCTACGGCGGACTCGACGATATCACGTTACGCAAAGCCGAAACGCGCTACGAGCCGTGCGACTCCGCGGTGCGCACGCGCGGCATCTCGGAGGCGCGGCCGCTCGACTTTCATACGCCCTACGGCTGCTCCAAAGGTGCGGCCGAACAGTACGTGCTCGACTACGCCCGCTCCTTCCACCGGCCCGCGGCAGTCTTCCGTATGAGCTGCATCTACGGCCCGCACCAGTTCGGTACCGAGGACCAGGGCTGGGTCGCGCATTTCCTGATTCGCGCGCTCGAACGCCGGCCGATCACGATCTACGGTGACGGCCTGCAGGTGCGCGACATTCTGTTCGTCGAGGATCTGGTGGAGGCATTTCTTGCCGCGCAGGCTAACATGGCGTCTGTTTCAGGCAACGCGTTCAACATGGGCGGTGGTCCCGATCGTACTGTTAGTCTGCTGGAACTGCTCGCGATCATGGAGCGGCTAAGTGGCACGAAACCGGATGTACGCTTCGCCGGCGCGCGCACCGGCGATCAGCGCTACTACGTTTCCGATTCGGAGAAATTTCACAAGGCGACCGGCTGGCGTCCCCGCGTCAACGCGGCGGATGGCATCGGCCGTTTATATCACTGGCTCGCTGACAATCGCCATGCGGCGCCTGCTCCGGCGCTCGAAGAGGTGCCCGTTGCAGCGAACTGACGGACGCGCGCCGGAGGACGTGACGCTGTGAAATACGCACTCGTGAACCCCGCGTGGTCGTTTGAAGCCAGCATTTACTTCGGATGCCGCGAGTCGCACCTGCCGCTCGAATACGGTTACTCGCGGGCGCTGCTCGAAGCGGCAGGTCACGAAACGATTCTTCTCGACGGCCAACTCGACGGCCTTTCCACCGCGGACATTCGCAGCGGCATCGCAGCGTTCCATCCGGACTTCACCGTCATCACGACCGCCCCGAGCTACCTGTTCTGGCGGTGCGCTCCACCGGAGTTGCGCGTGCCCATCGAAACCGCGAACGCGGTTCGCGACGTTTGCGGCATGTTGGTCATCGTTGGCCCTCACGCATCCACGACGCCCCGCGCTACGGTTCGTAAGCTTGACGCCGACGTAGCGGTGCTCGGCGAATGCGAGGAAATTCTGCCGCGCCTCGTGGAGGATTGGAAAAACGTTCCATCCATTGCGTATCGCGACGGCGACACCATTCGCGTACAGGGGACGCCCTGGGCGGCGGACATGAATACGCTTCCGGCGCTGCGCTGGCCGGATGCCGCCGTCGCGCGCCACCATCACCACCATCATCGGTTCGAAGCGCAGCCTGCAGGGCCGGGCGCGGAGATCGAGACCTCGCGCGGTTGCCCGTATCACTGCACATTTTGCGCGAAGGACAATTTCCGCGACGATTATCGGCGCCGTCCCCTGCCGGTGGTACTGGAAGAACTCGACGCTCTCATTGCGCAGGGCATCGAATACATCTATTTCATTGACGAAATCTTTCTGCCGAATAAGGAGCTCTTGCGCGCGTTGGCCGGACGAAATATCAAAATCGGCGTGCAGACACGCATTGACCTGTGGACGCGAGAAATGATCGAGATGCTCGGGGCGGCCGGATGTGTATCGATCGAAGCAGGCGTCGAAAGCATTACTGAGCAGGGCCGCGCGCAGCTCGACAAGAAATGCCGCATTTCGACGTACGAACTGGCCGATCGCCTGGTCTACGCCAAGGAACGCGTCCCCTTTGTGCAGGCGAACCTGCTCGACATGCATGAAGATAACGATGACGAAGTCGAGCGGTGGCGGCAGTACCTGATCGACCGCGGCGTGTGGGCCAACAAACCCGTGCCGCTGTTCCCGTATCCGGGCTCTCCCGAATATACGCGCCGCTGGGGCGCCGCGGACGATTTTGCTTGGGAACGCGCGCATGACGCGTACCTGAACGGATTTACGGAATTTAGCGACATCCAGGAAGATCGTCCCGCACCGCTGGTGCAACTCGAAGTTTCGGCGCCGAACCGTTAAATGGGCCATTGCAGCATCCACCGCGTTCTGATGACTGCCGACACGGTGGGCGGTGTTTGGAGTTACGCGATCGATCTGACGCGAGCGTTTGCGTCGCAGAACATCGAAGTGTTGCTCGCCACCATGGGGGCGCCACTGCGTCCCGATCAGCGTTCGGAAGCCGCCGCGCTGCCCAACCTGCGTGTGGCTGAGAGCGAATACAAGCTCGAGTGGATGGACGACCCTTGGGACGATGTCGAGCGCGCGGGCGTATGGCTGCGACAGCTTGCGCGTGCGTTCCGGCCCGACGCCGTTCACCTGAATGGCTATACTCACGCGGCGTTGACGTTCGGGGCGCCGGTGCTGGTGGTCGCCCATTCCTGCGTGTTGAGTTGGTGGCGCGCGGTGCACGCAGTTCCCGCGCCGCGTGCCTGGTCACAGTACGAAACGGAGGTGCGAAAAGGCCTGCGCGCGGCATCTATGATCGTTGCGCCTTCGCACGCCATGCTGGCCTGCCTGCAAGAGAACTACGGAGCGCTTCCCGACACGCGCGTGATCGCGAACGGCTGTCGCGCGGACGCGTTCGCACCAGCGGCGAAGGAAGAGTTCATATTCGCGGCTGGGCGTATCTGGGATGAGGCGAAAAATATAGCGGCGCTCGACGCCACCGCCGGCGAGTTGGCCTGGCCGGTGTGCGTGGCGGGTGCCGCTCGTCATCCGAACGGGAGCGTCTATCAGGCGCAGGGCGCACACCTGCTCGGCAGTCTGAGCCGCGAACGCATGGCGGATCTGTACGCACTCGCGGCCATTTACGCGCTGCCCGCGCACTACGAACCGTTCGGGCTGTCCGTTGTTGAAGCCGCGCTCAGCGGCTGTGCGCTGGTGCTCGGCGATATCCCCAGCCTGCGCGAGAACTGGGAAGGCGCTGCGGTGTTTGCCGCCCCGGACGATCGCGCGGCCCTGCGCCAAATGCTTGCACGCTTGATCGACAACGAGGCACTCCGTACCGAACTCGCCATCAAGGCGCGCGAGCGGGCCCGCCGTTTCACTATTGAACGCACTGCCAGCGCGTACGCCGACGTCTATAGCAGTATGTGCGGCGCCCGCGCCGCGGCCTGAAACATCTATGCGCGTACGGCTCTTCTACCACTCGATCGTTTCCGATTGGAATCACGGCAACGCGCACTTTCTGCGCGGCATCGCAAGCGAACTCACGGCTGCCGGCCACGACGTGCTCACGTACGAACCGGCGGACGGGTGGAGCTATTCGAACCTGGTGCGCGAACACGGCGACGCTCCCGTGCGCGCTTTCGCGCAGCGCTTTCCGCAGTTGCGCTATGAGCGCTACAACGAGTCCGCTCTCGATCTGAATGACGCGCTCGCCGGCGCCGACGTCGTCATCGTGCATGAGTGGAACACCCATTCACTTGTGCGGCGTATCGGTGAGCACCGCCGCAAGCGCGGCGAGTACACGCTGTTCTTTCATGACACGCACCATCGCTCCGTCACGGACCCCGACAGCATGGCGGCCTACGATCTGTCGGGCTACGACGGCGTCGTGGCGTATGGCGCGACGCTGCGCCGCATCTATCTCGACCGCCGCTGGGCGCGGAACGTTTGGACCTGGCACGAAGCCGCCGATACGCGCATTTTTCAACCGTTGCCTCAAGCCGGGATTGACGGCGACCTCGTGTGGATCGGCAATTGGGGCGATGAAGAGCGCACCGCCGAGTTGCACGAGTTTTTGATCGAGCCGGTCCGGGAATTGAAACTGCGTGCGAAAGTCTACGGTGTGCGGTATCCGCAAAGCGCGATGGCGGCCCTGGAAAGCGCGGGTATCGAGTACGGCGGCTGGTTACCGAACGCCGACGTGCCGGCCGTATTCGCCCGGTATCGGGCCACTATGCACATCCCGCGCCGCCCGTACGCAACTACGCTTCCGGGCATTCCGACGATCCGGCCCTTTGAAGCGCTGGCTTGCGGAATCCCGCTGGTCTCGGCGCCCTGGAACGACAGCGAACACCTGTTCACGCCGGGGCTCGACTACTTGACGGCACGGAATGGCCGCGAAATGCGCGAGTGCCTCAAGGCCGTGCTCGGTGACGACGCACTGGCCCGCTTCATCGCGCGCCACGGACGCGATACGGTGCTCGCGCGGCACACCTGCGCGCATCGTACAACGCAATTGCTTTCGATTTTTAACGAACTCGCCGGCCGCAACGAAGCGGAGGCGGCAGCGGCCCTGGCACACGGATCATGAACATCGCTTTTTTTGGATCGAGCCTGGTCTCCGCCTACTGGAACGGCGCCGCTACTTACTATCGCGGCATTATTCGCGCGCTGCATACGCTCGGTCATCGCGTCACGTTCTATGAGCCCGACGCATACGGCCGGCAGCAGCACCGTGACATCGTGGACCCTGCCTGGGCGCGTGTTGTCGTGTACAGCGCGGAGGACACTGCGGCTGTTTACCGCTGTCTCGAAGACGCAAGCGGCGCGGACCTGATCGTCAAGGCGAGTGGTGTGGGCGTTTTCGATGAGGTGCTTGAAGCCGGCGTTCTCGAAGCACGGGCACCCGGCGCTCTTGCGGTGTTCTGGGACGTGGACGCACCGGCTACTCTCGACCGCCTGGAGCGTGACGCGGGCGATCCGTTCCACGCCGCCATTCCGCGCTACGATCTCATCTTCACTTATGGGGGCGGCGAGCCTGTGGTGCGCGCGTACCAGCGGCAGGGTGCGCGCGAGTGCATTCCCATTTACAACGCGCTCGATCCCACAACCCATTTCCCCGTTCCGCCTGACGAGCGTTTTGCGGGCAGCCTCGGTTTTGTTGGAAATCGCCTGCCCGATCGCGAGGAACGCGTGACGGAGTTTTTCCTGAAGCCCGCCGACGCGCTGCCCGACAAAAAATTCGTGCTCGCCGGCAACGGCTGGCATGACAAGGCAATGCCCACGAACGTGCACCACACTGGGCATTTGTTCACTGCCGATCACAACGCCTTCAACTGTTCGCCGCTCGCGGTCCTCAATATTAGCCGCGAGAGCATGGCGCGCTATGGTTTTTCTCCAGCTACTCGCGTATTCGAAGCGGCAGGCGCGGGCGCATGTCTGCTGACGGATGCATGGGAAGGAATTGAATTGTTTCTGGAGCCCGGGCGCGAATGCCTGGTCTGCCGCAACGGCGGCGAGGTCGCGGCTGCCATCGCAGAACTGACGCCCGAGCGCGCCCAAGTCATCGGAAGCGCCGCGCGCAAACGCATCCGGGCGGCGCATACCTACGCGCACCGTGCGGCGCAAGTACACCGCATACTCACCGGCGCAGTGCCGGCTGCCGCGGCAGCGGAAATCGTGTGACTATGTCTCGCATGCGGTTCGTGTTCTGCGGATTATCGATGACGTCGTCGTGGGGAAATGGTCACGCCACCACTTACCGCGCACTTCTGCGTGAGCTCGCCGCGCGCGGCCACGACCTGCTGTTTCTTGAACGCGATGTTCCGTGGTACGCCGAAAATCGCGATCTGCCGCGCCC
>JAICMB010000629.1 GCA_025929455.1 Bryobacteraceae bacterium
CCCTTGCTCGTGCGCTGGCAATACGGCCTCGGCCGCTCCGTGATCTTCGCGTCCGACGCTAAAAGCCGCTGGGCATCGGGTTGGATCGGCTGGAAAGGCTACGACAGATTTTGGGCCAACGTGTTCCGCGACCTGCTGCCACATGCCGAAACAACCGAAGCCAAGACCGATTACGACAGCGGCAGCGGCGATCTGATCGTCACGTACCATCTCGGGCACGGCGTCGAGGAGCCGCGTGTCCCGCCGGCGCTGTTCGCAATCGGCCCGCAGGGCTTCGAGCGCCCGGTGACGTTGTCCAAACTCGGCGACGGCAGCTATCGTGCGCGCGTCTCGATCGGCCAGCGGCAAGGCCTCTTCCGCGTGCGCCCGCTCGAAGAATCACGTGCGTTCCCGGAGGTCGGCATCTATCGCCAGGAACAGGAAATGCAGGACTACGGCTCCAACACGTTCCTGCTGAAGCAGGTGGCTGATTACACGGGTGGCCGCTTCAATCCCACGGCGAGCCAGATCTTCGATCCCGGCGGGCGCTCTATTCCCTCCACGACTCGCCTCTGGCCGTTGCTGCTCGCGCTCGCGATCGTGTTAAATGTGGCAGAACTGGCCCTCCGCAAAGCGCGGCCCGACCATACCTGACACGCATTCATGCGAATCCTCTCCATTCACGCTCATCCCGATGATTCTGAAATTCTCGCCGGCGGCTCGCTTGCGCTGCTTGCACGCGCCGGACACGCCATCACGATTGTGACCATGACGCCCGGCGATTGCGGCTCCGCGGAAATGAACGCGGAGCAAATCGCCGCAACGCGCCGCGAAGAAGCGCGCTCGGCAGCCGCGCTGATCGGCGCGGATTACCGCTGCGCCGAGTTTCGCGACATGGCGATCTTCAACGACGACGCTTCGCGCCGCCGCGTCACGGAACTGCTGCGCGATATGCGCGCCGAACTCGTCATCACAGCCGCGCCCGAAGACTACCATTGCGACCACGAAGCCACCAGCATGCTCGTGCGCGATGCCTGCTTCGCTGCCTCCGCGCCCAACTACGCGACTACCGCGCAGAAACCCGCGCCCGCGCTGCCCGCCATCCCGCATCTGTACTTCATGGATTCGGTCGGCGGAGTGAATCGCTCGGGTGCCGTCGTCCAGCCCGGCTTCTTCGTCGACGTCGCGTCTGTAATGGAAATGAAAACGAAAATGCTCGCGCAGCACGCTAGCCAGCGCAACTGGCTCAAAAAACAGCACGGCATGGACGACTATCTCGAAACCATGCAGAACTGGACGCGCGAGCGCGGGCGCCTCGCGGGACTGGATTTAGCCGAGGGCTTCCGCCGCTACCCTGGCCACCCGTATCCGCAGACGCCGTTGCTCGAAGACCTGCTCGGAGGCTTCGTCACCATCCACACGCGCCCATTTCAGAACTTCGCGTGACAGCCCCCAGCGCTAAGCCTTCTGCTGCTTCTTTTGCGCTTTCTTCAGCTTCCGGGGGAGGCGCGCTTTGTTGCGTTTGGGCAGCTTCCCCCGTTTCGCGGTACCGCTCGTTTGCTCTGGTTGTTTCGGCGCGGCATCGCCCTGCGCTCCTGTCAGCGCGGCCATCTTACCGGTCGCCGCCCCGATCTTCTTGGCGGCTCTTACCAGAATGCCGTCTCCGCCATCCGTTTGTTTCTTCGCCATAACCTTGAGCATGAGGTTAGCACCAAGTGAAAATGGGATTGTGAACGACCAGCGCGACGACGACCGCGACCCGGTGGTGGAATTTTATAAGAAAGATATCGACCGTACGCTGATTCGCGAGAATCTTAAGCTAACGCCGGAGCAGCGGCTGCTGAAGGCAATGGATCTCGCTCGTTCCGCGGAGGAACTGCGGCGTGCCGGGAAGCAGGCACGACTGCGGAATCGATGACTGCATTTGAAAAGCTGCTACGCGCACTGACGCAGCACGAGGTTGCCTTCATCGTGGTCGGAGGCGCCGCTGCGATTGTGCACGGCTCGTCACGGCTGACCCAGGACCTCGACATCGTTTACGACCGGAGCGGCGGCAACATCGACCGCCTGGTCGCGGCCCTGGGCGGCTTGCAGCCGTACTTGCGCGGTGCCCCTCCCGGCCTGCCGTTTCAGTGGGACCGCGCCACCATTGCGCGCGGTCTGAATTTCGCGCTGACTACGGCGGCCGGTGATATCGATCTGCTGGGCGAGATACCCGGCGGAGGTACTTACGCGCAGCTTGCTTCGGACACAATCGAAGTCGAAGTTTTTGGCGTGAAATGTTTGTGTTTGAATCTGAAGCAACTCATTCGGGCGAAGCGCGCCGCCGGGCGGCCACGCGATCTCGAGGCCCTTGCGGAATTGGAAGCCATCGACGAGGAGACGGGCGGCGCTTAAAGCGCTTCCCTCAACCCTCGCCGATGCTATAATAAAAACGGATGTTCGCTTCCCCCGCTTACGCGGAAGCTCCTGCCTCTGTCCTCCAACCCTTGCTGTGATAATCTTGACCAAATATTCGGTGGGTGAACCTCGCCGTTCCCAAATGCGTATTGCATTACAGAGCCGCGCGCGCAAGCAAGCGGACTCCCGCGCCACTTGGAGGTGGATCCCTTCTTCTTAGAATGAAACTCAGCGTTCAGATCAACCGCGGTATCGAATCGCTGTTCGGAACTCGTGATGAAAACATCCGGGTGCTGGAAAGCGGCCTCAACATCAAAACCAGTCTTCTCAACGATTCGCTCGAACTCGAGGGTTCCGATGCGGATGTGGTGCGCGCGGCGCAG